>JAOBWQ010000159.1 GCA_025463425.1 Ilumatobacteraceae bacterium
CACCGCCCGAGCCATCGGCAGCCGGCGCTCCGGGAGACGCGCTGGGAGAACACGGCACCGAGCAATCGGCGGGACAGTTCTGGACCGACTTCATCCGCGACACAGCGCCGGAGTTCCGCAAGCCGACGATCGAGCAGCTGTCGACGTTCGTCCAGCCGACGTGGCAGGCGCTGATCGACGGCGCCCGCTACTGCCAGCCGCAGCTGGCCGAGATCGTCGCCCGGCAACGACCCGACGCGATCATCGAGGACAACGTCAACTGCTTCCCCGCGCTGCTCACCGGTGACGCGCCGTTCGTGCGGATGGTCAGCTGCAACCCGCTCGAGATGCGCGGCCCCGATCTCCCGCCGGTGTTCAGCGGTTACCCGATCGACGACCGCAGCGGGTGGGACGCGTTCCGCGCCGAGTACGACCGCACCCACCGGCCGATATGGACCGAGTACGACGAATGGGTCCGCAGCTGCGGGGCGCCCGGGCTCGGCGACCTCGACTTCATCCACACCTCGCGGCGGTTGAACATGTACCTCTACCCGGCCGCGGTCGACTACGTCGATCGTCGCCCGCTCGATGCCACGTGGCATCGCCTGGACTCGTCGGTGCGCGAGACGGACGGCGCGTTCGAGCTGCCGACGTCGCTGGCCGCCGACCGGCATCCGGACGGCAGCGCGCTGATCTACCTCTCGCTCGGCTCACTGGGATCGGCCGACGTCGATCTGATGCGCCGCCTCGTCGGCATCCTCGCCCGCACGCCGCACCGGTTCATCGTCAGCAAAGGCCCGCAGGCCGACGAGTACGACCTGCCGGACAACATGTGGGGCGCGGCCCAGGTGCCCCAGACCAGGGTGCTGCCGCTGGTCGATCTGGTGATCACCCACGGCGGCAACAACACAGCCACCGAGTGCTTCCACTTCGGCAAGCCGATGGTGGTGCTGCCGCTGTTCTGGGACCAGTACGACAACGCCCAACGCGTCGACGAGACCGGCTACGGCGTGCGCTTGGCCACGTACGACTTCGGCGACGACGAGCTGACCGGTGCGATCGATCGCCTGCTCGCCGATGCCTCGATGCGCGCGTCGCTCGATCAGATGAGCGCCGTCGTGCGGTCGCGCTCGGGCGTCCAGCTGGCCGGCGATCTGCTCGAAGAACTCGTCCGGTAGCCGTCGCGAAGTTAGTACATTAGATATAGTAACTCGCATGGACATCCAGGGATCGGTCGTGCTGGTGACGGGGGCAAATCGGGGAGTCGGTGCTGCGTTCGTGCGCGGTCTGCTCGACCGAGGGGCGGCGAAGGTCTACGCCGGAGCCCGCGACGTCGCCTCCTTGCCGCCGTCCGCAGCGGTACCCGTGCAGCTCGACATCACCGACGTCGACAGCGTTGCCCGCGCTGCGGCGGCATGCACGGACGTGACGATCGTGATCAACAACGCCGGCGTCGGACTGGGCGGCTCGCTGCTCGAAGCCTCGACCGCGCAACGCGCTCGGGCCGAGATGGAGACCAACTACTTCGGCACGATGCACGTCGTGGAGGCGTTCGCCCCGGTGCTCGGCGCCAATGGCGGTGGGGCGATCGCAAACATGCTGTCGGTGCTCTCGTGGTACACCGTGCCGGCGTTGGCCGGTTACTGCGCGTCGAAGGCGGCGACCCTGTCGCTGACCAACGCGGTCCGCGCCGAACTGGCCGGGCAGGGGACGCAGGTGCTGGCGATCCACGTCGGCGCGATCGACACCGAGATGGGCGCCAACCTGCCCGATCCCAAGTCCCAGCCGGCCGACGTCGTCGCCGCGGCGCTCGACGCCGTGGAGGCCGGTGCTTCCGAGGTGCTGGTCGACGAGACCAGCCTCCGCGTTCGCAGCGCCCTGTCCGGCGACCTCGCCCTGCTCTACCCGTCCGTTGCTCCGAGCCGAGCGGTCGCGCCGCCGGCGAGCACGACACCGGCCGCCGCGGCGACGGCCGGCAAGCCGACGCTGGACCCGATGTCGCTCGAGGCAAGTGGCGCGTTCGTGGCGGCTGCGGGGCTGATCGTCGACGAGGTGACGTCGACGAGCTTCACCGGGCACATCGAGGTCGGGTCGGACCACCACACGCCATGGGGAATCGTCCACGGCGGTGTCTACGCCACGGCGATCGAGAGCGCCGCCAGCATCGCAGCCAGCGACGCCGTGCGCGATCAGGGCATGGTCGCCGTCGGGCTCACCAACACCACCCACTTCCTCCGGTCGATCACCGCGGGTCGGGCCAACGTCGCCGCCGAGGCGCTGAACCAGGGGCGGACCCAACAGCTCTGGCAAGTGAACGTGCGCGACGACGCCGGTCGCCTGTTGGCCCACGGCGAAGTGCGCCTCCAGAACGTTGCCGCGACCTGACGATTCGACGCCGAAACGTGTGCCACAGTGAGCACATGACCGACAGTGGAACCGCGAACCCCGAAGATCCCGACCACCTGAACGGCGATCCGCCGGGCATCGGTGCGCCGCTCACCGACCTCTCCGACCTCTCCGACCACGAGATGCACGTGCTGACGTGTCCCGCGTGCCGGGTCATCGACCGCGCCGACGGCGTCGAGGACGGCCAGCTCTGGCGACCGAACCACTTCAATACGAGCGCCGAGCGCAAGCTGGTCGCGATGCTGCAGCGCGTGCAGGGTCAAGCCGCCGACGGGATCACCAACTTCGCCGGATCGATGCGGTTCATCTACCTCCACATCGGGTGGTTCGGCATCTGGATCGCGCTCAACGTCGGCCTGATCGGGATGGGCAACCGGTTCGACAAGTTCC
>JAOBWQ010000161.1 GCA_025463425.1 Ilumatobacteraceae bacterium
GGGTGAGGTGGATCTTGCCGTCGGGCGTGCACACGATCTCTGCCGCTCGCGGGATGGCTGGTCCCCGATCGATGCCGTCGGGCTGGGCCTTGAAGTCGGCCAGGGTCAGGCCTTCCCGCGTGCCGTACCCGTCGCCGAACGGTCCGACGCGGATCGACCAGTCGATGATCCGCTCGGGTCCACCCGATTCGTACAGCGGCAGGACCTTCGCTGGATCGAGCCCCTTCGCGTGGCACAGCATCGTGAACCACTGGTCGTCGACCGCGGCCACGTCGGTGTCGGCGTCGTGCTTGCCGGACATGATCTGGCCGAGGCGGATCAGGATCTCCCATTCGTCCGGGCGGTCAAGCGGGAAGATCGCGTCGGTCCACTTGCCGGCCGAACGTGCCGCGAAGCCCCAGAGCAGCTCGTCGAAGTGCGGCGTCTCGATGGGCGACGGCCCGGGGAGGATCACGTGCGCGTGCCGAGTCGTCTCGTTGAGGTAGGTGTCGATCGCGATCATGCACTCCAGCTCGGGCAGCGCTTCCTCCAGGCGCGCGGAGTCGGGCACCGACAGCACCGGGTTGGCGGCGACGTTGATCAGCCCCTTGATCTGCCCGGGACCGGGCGTAGCGATCTCCTCGGCGAGGCACGAGGCGGGCACCTGCCCGAGGACCTCGGGCGCGCCACGCACCCGTGAGCGCCAGCGCCCGAACGACGGCATGCCGTTGGCCCGGGTGCTCGGCAGCCAGGCCAGCGGGAGCGGGATCGGGTTGGCGAACATCAACGTGCCGGGCCGATCGAAGTGGCCGCTGACGATGGCCAGCACGTCGACCAGCCACGACGCCAGCGTGCCGAACTCCTGGTTGCACAACCCGATCCGCCCGTAGATCGACGCAGCGGTGGCGTCGTGGATCTCGGCCGCGATGCGACGGGTGGTCTCGGCGCCGATCCGCGTCATGGGCGCGACGGCCTCGGGGGTGAAGTCGGCACATGCCTCGCGCAGCTCGTCGACGCCTTCGACCATGCCCGCCAGATGACCGAGATCGATCCACCCGAGCTCGAAGAACACGTTGATGATGGCCATCAGCCACGCAGCGTCGGTGCCGGGCTGGATGCCGATCCATTCGTCGGCGATGTCTGCGGTGCGGGTGCGTCGCGGATCGACCACCACGACCTTTCCCCCACGCGAACGGATGGCCTCGATCTCGGCGAGCACGTCGGGCTGGGCCATGAGGCTGCCACCGGAAGCGTGCGGGTTGCCGCCCATCAGCAGCCAGTAGTCGGTGCGGGCCACATCGGGCACGGGGATCATCCACTGGTTGCCGTACAGCAGGATGCTGGTGACGTTCTTCGGCCACTGGTCGACGGTGCCGGCCGAGTAGATGTGCGGCATCCCCGACGGGAGGATCATCTGGCTCAGGTAGCGCGAAAGCGAGTAGCTGTGCCCGGCCGGGTTGCCGACGAACGCGGTGAAGGCGCTGGGTCCGTCGCGCTCGATGATCGGGTGGATCAGCTCCTCGCAACGCTGGAACGCTTCGTCCCACGAGACCTCGCGCCACCGCTCGCCGTCGCGCACCATCGGCACGCGCAGCCGATCGGGGTCTTCGTGGAGGTGCCCGAGGGCTGAGCCCTTCGGGCAGATGTAGCCCTTCGACCACACGTCGGTCTTCGCTCCGCGGATGAGCGTGACCCGTTGCGATTCGGCCGGCTCCGCACTCCGCGCGGACACATGGACGTCGAGCCCGCACATGCACTCGCAGAGCGGACAGGTGACGCGGTGGACGGTGTCGGTCGCCTGGGGCTTCACTGGGCTGCCTTCACATGGGCTGTCTTCACTGGGCTGGCCTCATTGGGCCCGAACGTACTCCTGGAGCACCATGTCGTCGCTGACCGGACGGTAATCCCACACGTCGACACCGACGTTGACCTGATGGCCGTCGACGCGCCACTGGTCGTGCACGTGGCCGTGCAACAACAGCGTGCCGTCGTCGGTCGGGCGCTGGCTGACGAACAGATCGTCGTCATGGCTGTCGCCTTCGTACGGCAGATGGCACGCACGGGCCGGCCGGCCCCCGATCGTGATCGGGACCCAACCCTGGAGGACTTCGTCGAAGCCGGCATCGAGGTAGGTCTCGATCCAGCGGTGTGAGCGCTCACCCCAGCCCGCCCAGCACCGATCGTGGTTGCCGGCGACGAGCACCTTCGTGCCGCGCAGCCGTTGCGCCAGCGGCAGCATCTCGGCGATCGCGCCCAGCGCGAAGTCGCCGAGCACCCAGACCTCGTCGCTGTCCTCCACCGTGTCGTTCCAGCGATCGATCAGCGCCGCGTTCATCGCGTCGACATCGGCGAAGGGCCGATGGCAGTAGCGGATGATGTTGGCGTGCCCGAGGTGGAGATCACTCGTCCAGAACCGGGCCATCCAGCCAGGCTACCGAGCGGTCGCTCAGGGCCAGCTGAGGGGAAGGTGGTCGACGCCGCGGATCGTCAATCGATCGCGCCAACCGGGCTCGCCGGCGAGCTGCACCTCGGGGAAGCGGCGGATCACCGAGCTGATCGCGACCTGGGCCTCGAGCTTGGCCAGCGAGGCACCGAGGCAGTAGTGGATGCCACCGGCAAGGGCGAGGTGCCGGTTGGAGTTGGGCCGATCGAAGCGCAACGAGTGGGGGTCGTCGAACATCGCCGGGTCGTGGTTGGCTGCACCGAGCAACGTCATCACCACGGTGCCCGGCTCGACGGTGACCTCGCGGTAGTGCACCGGCACGAGTGGTACGCGAACGGTGAGCTGGACCGGCCCGTCGTAGCGGAGCAGCTCGTCGACGGCCGTTGCATCGAGCGCGGGGTCGTCGCGCCACATCCGCAGCTGATCAGGGTTGCGCAGGAGCGCGAGCATCCCGTTGCCGATCAGGTTGACGGTGGTCTCGTGTCCGGCCACGTACAGCAGCAGGACGAAGGCGATCAGCTCCTGGTTGGACATCCGGTCACCGCTCTCCTCGACCTGGATGAGCGCGGAGAGGAGGTCATCGCCGAGGTGCTTGCGGCGGTCGTCGATGATCTCGACGAGGTATGGCACGAAGTGGTCGATCGCCTGTCCGGCGAGGTCGATGTCGTGGTCGTCAGCGGTTGGCTCCAACGACGCCGTCAGGTGCTGCGACCACTGACGCAGTTCCACCGATCGCTCGGTCGGCATCGCGAGGAGATCGCTGATCACCTGGAACGGGACCGGGAAGGCGAGTTCGTCGATCAGCTCCATCGAGCCCCGCTCTGCAGCGTTGTCGAGTGCGTCGTCGACAAGTTGCTGCACCCTCGGCCGTAGGCGTTCGATGGCCGACGGCGTGAACGCGAGGCTGACGAGGCGGCGCAGGCGGGTGTGGTCCGGTGGGTCGAGGCTGAGGATCGACTTGGTGCTCTCCTCGGCGCGCTTCTCACGCTTGCGCGCCTGGATCGGGCTGGCCGCTGCGTTCGAGTTCTTCTCCACGTCGCGGCTGAAGTCGTTGCTGCGCAGGGTGACCGCCACGTCCTCGTACCGTGACAGGACGATGGTCTGCAGCGGCGACATCCACACCGGCGCCTTCTCGCGCAGCACGTCGTAGAACGGGTAGGGGTTGGCGCGGAACGCCGGATCGAACGGGTTGAACAGCAGTTCGGGTGCGTCACCCGCTGAGGGAAGTGTGTCGGTCACAGGGGAACCTCCAGGTTGTCGAAGACGGGGTTGGGCACGTAGCGGGTGATCGGCAGATCGCCCCACACCGCCCACAGCGAGCCGGGTTCGCGAGCCGCCAACGCGGCAACCACGGTGTCGGCGACGCGCTCGGGCGAGATGATCGGAACGTTCAATGCCTCCAGCATCGTGGCGAGGTCCGGCGAGATGATCTTGGTGTCGGCGAAGCCCGGGCAGATCGCGCTGGTGCACACGCCCGCAGGGCCGTAGGTGACGCCGAGCGACTTGGTGAAGCCGACGACCGCGTGCTTGGTGAGGCCGTAGATGGGGTCGAACGGGATTGCGCCGAGCCCGGCCATCGATGCGGTGATCACGATGTGGCCGCTGCCCCGAGCCACCATCGCCGGCAGGACGGCTCGTGCCCCGTACACCACACCGTCGACGTTGGCGCCCATGATCCGGCGGTAGGCGCGCTCGGTGACCTCGCCCATGGGCGCCTCGGTCGCGTCGGCGTCGCCGTCGATGCGAGTGCTGACCCCGGCATTGAGGAACGCGATGTCGAGATCGACCAGCGCTGCGGACGCTTCGGACCACGCGCCGGGATCCGACACGTCGAGGTGGAGGTACACGCCGCCGACCTCGTCGGCCACTGCCTGCCCGGCGAGGTCCGTGATGTCGGCGACCACGACTCGGGCGCCGAGGGCAGCCAGCCGACGCGCCACGGTCATGCCGATGCCGCTGGCGCCGCCGGTGACGAGTGCGGTCTGGCCACTCAGGTCGACGACGGGATCCTCGAAAGAGCTCATGGACGATATGTAAACACTCGTGTATACATATGTCAATGGCCACCGACGGCGCCTCGCGCCCACCGAGACCGGGCAAGACGGTGACGACCAAAGCTCATGCCGCGGTGCGGCTGCCCAGGGCCGAGCGGCGAGAGCAGATCGTGCGCGCCGCAGCCGCGACGTTCCTCTCGGGGGGCTACGAGAAGACGTCGATGGAGGACGTCGCCCGTGCCGCAGGGGTGACCCGCCTCATCGTCTACCGCATCTTCGAGTCGAAGGAGCTGCTCTACCTGGCGGTGCTCAACGCAGTCATCGATGAGATGGCTGTCGAGTTCGAGACCGGGCCTGGGCCGGGCCAGGGCGACACCGGTCGCACGATCGTGTCGACGCTGCTGGGCATCGCCCGTCGGCATCCTGACGGCTTCCGGTTGCTCTGGCGGCATGCGGCGAACCAGGTCGAGTTCCGCGACCTCTATGCACTGTTCAAGTCGACTGCCGAGGAGTTCGCCGGCGCGCTCATCGCCGGGATCGATCCCGATCCGATGATGGTCCGCTGGGCGGCCACGTCACTCGTCAGCCACGTCTACGAGAGCATCTGCCTGTGGCTGGACGGCGGTGACCCTGCGCTCGATTCCCAGTTCCTGCGGATGCAGTCGGACGGGATGCGGGCGACGGTGACGGTCTGGAGAGACCAGCGAGCCTGAGTCCGATCGTCGGGAGAGCGGTCAGCGGCCGACGGCCGAGACGACCATCGTGAGCATCGTCGCGAACGAGAACACGATGAAGATCAATCCGGGAAGCATCCGTGTTTCCATGATGGAGTTCATCGGCTGATCGGCAGGCAACTTGATGATTTCGAGCCGACGCGGGCCGTTTGGACGGCCCGGCCCGCACGTGCGGTCAGGCGTTCACGAGCCCGCGGTCGCGGCAGCGCTGGCGAAGATGTCGAGCAGGCGGTCGATCTGCTCGTCGGTGATCACCAGGGGCGGGCAGAACGTGTTCGTGTCGGTGTTCAGGGCGCGGACGATGGCACCGTTGGCCAGCATCGTGTCGCGGATCGCCATCGCGTTCTGATCGGGCTTCAGCCCGGCGGCCCACACCGCGCCCTCGCCGCGGGCGTGGTCGATGACGCCGTCTGCGGCGAGTGCCTGCAGTCCCGCGCCGAGGCGATGTCCGACGGCCTTGGCCCGGTCGACGAGGTGCTCGCGCTCCATGATCTCGAGGTTCTTCAACCCCGCCGCGCACGCACTGGCGTGGCCGCTGTACGTGTAGCCGTGGCGCAGGACGAACCCGGGATCGGCTTCCAGCCCGTCGAGCACGGCGCGGCCGATGAACACCCCGCCGAGGGGCTGGTAGCCGGACGTGACGGCCTTGGCGAAGGTCATCATGTCGGGGACCACGCCATAGTGCTGGGCGGCGAACCACGAGCCGAGCCGCCCGAACCCGGTGATGACCTCGTCGAAGATCAAGAACGCACCGTGCTGATCGCACAGCCGGCGCAGGCCCTGCAGGTAGTTGTCGGTGGGCGGGAAGACACCGCCGGCGCCCTGCACCGGCTCGGTGAGGACTGCAGCGATCTCGCCGCTGCGCTCCTTCATCAGGCTCGCGAGAGCCTCGACGTCGTCGCTCGGCACCTGCACCACGTCGGCCAGCAGGGTGCCGTAGCCGACCTTGTTCGGGGCGATGCCCTGTGCGCTGGTACCGCCGTAGTTGGTGCCGTGGTAACCGCGGGTGCGAGTGATGATGAGCGCCTTCTCGGGATGCCCGGCCTGGACGTGCGCGAGCCGGGCCAGCTTCATCGCGGTGTCGATCGACTCGCTGCCGCTGTCGGTGAAGAACACGCGCGATCCCGGAAGCGGGCTGAGCGAGTTCAGCTTCTCGGCCAGTTCGTCAGCCGGCGCGTTGGTGAACGGATCGAAGCACGAGTACGTCTCCAGCGTGCTCATCTGGGTGGCGACCGCCTCGGCCATCTCCTTGCGACCGTGGCCGATCGCGCAGTACCAGAGGCTGGCCATCCCGTCGATCATCTCCTTGCCATCGGCGTCCCAGAGCAGCGCGCCCTCGCCCCGTGCGACGGTGATGAACTTCTCGCGCAGCGGTGAGGCGAACGGGTGCAGGAAGGCTGAGGGCATGGGCCAACGGTAGCGGCTCGGCCCCTTCCCGGCGTCGTGCGCGCCGACCACTGGCGACCGGATGGTCGGCTGACGCCGATCGCGCCGATGTCACCGGTGTTTACGGCCGGCCGGACCGGGATATGCAGTCTCCGTGAACACCACCCGCTCGACCACCTCGCTCCCGTCCGCCGATCAGTTGGCGATGTTGCGCGCCTTGCTCGTCGACGAGGCGGCGAGATCGGCCGAGCAGGCGGCCGCGCTGTCCGCGAGCTTCGAGGCGATCGTTGCCGCGGCAGAGCTCGTCAACACCGATGACGAGCACGATCCCGAGGGCACGACGATCGCGTTCGAGCGCGCCCAGGTCAGCGCGCTCCACCGCCAGGCGACTGCCGATGTCGAGTCGATCGCGCAGGCGCTCGAACGCGTCGATGCGGGAACATACGGAGCGTGCGAGAGCTGCGGCCGGCCGATCGGGTTCGATCGGCTGAGCGCACTGCCGGCGAGCACGCACTGCGTGTCGTGTGCGTGAACGCTCGCCTGGCTGCAGCCGTCTCACGGCGAGGTCGGAGGGTTTGACCGGGGACGCGTTCGGGCATGCCTCCTGCACGTCAGTCGCCCCCCGGCTGGCGTGAACCGGAGCATCGCCACCCCGAGTGCTGCCACCCCGAGCGATGGAGTGCACATGACCCAGCAAGCGACCTCTTCCGTTGATCTCGCGCGCCTCGAAACCGAGTACCGGTATCGGCCCGAGCGTTTGGCGATCACGAAGATCTCGCCCAGCGTGTCCGATGGTGCGTATCCGACCAAGCGGGTCGTGAACGACATCGTCGAGTTCGCGGTCATCGTGGTCTGTGACGGTGCGGTCGAGATCGGCGTCCAGCTCCGGCTCAGCGACCCGAGTGGCAATGAGCAGACCGTGCCGATGAACCGGCAGGCGGGATACCGGTTCTCCGCCGAGGTCGCCCTGACCGAGCTCGGGTCGTACACGTGGGTGGTCGACGCGTGGATCGATCGGGCCGCCACCCTTCGTTCGAAGATCGGACGCAAGCGTGCGGTGGGTCAGCCGACGGAGAACGAGGAGGAAGAGCTGCGCCGGTTGGGTGATCATCCGTGCTCCGACCGGATCACGAGCCGGATCGAGCACGTCGTCGTCGACCGGTTGCTGGCCTCGTTCTCGGGTTGGTACGAGTTCTTCCCCCGATCGACCGGGCCGTCCCCGGAGCAGCCGGGCACGTTGCGCACGTGCATCGATCGTCTCGACTACGCGGCGTCGATGGGGTTCGACATCGTCTACCTGCCGCCGATCCATCCGATCGGCCGTTCGCACCGCAAGGGGATCAACAACGCCGTCGAGGCCAATCCCGGGGACGTCGGCAGCCCGTGGGCGATCGGCTCGTCCGATGGCGGGCACACGTCGATCCATCCCGACCTCGGCACGTTCGAGGACTTCGACCTCCTCGTCGCCTCCGCCCGCGACCGGGGCCTCGAGATCGCGCTCGACATCGCGTTCCAGTGCAGTCCCGACCATCCGTGGGTCAGCGAGCATCCCGAGTGGTTCTCGATCCGCCCGGACGGGTCGATCGGTTACGCCGAGAACCCTCCCAAGCAGTACCAGGACATCCTGCCGTTCGACTTCGACTGCACCGAGTGGCGGGCGCTGTGGACCGCCTTGGCCGATGTGGTGCGTTTCTGGCACCGCCGCGGGGTGCGCGTGTTCCGCATCGACAACCCGCACACCAAGCCGTTCCCCTTCTGGGAGTGGCTGATCGCCGACCTCAAGGCCGATGACCCCGGCATCGTGTTCCTCGCCGAGGCGTTCGCACACCCCGACGTGATGCTGCAGTTGTCGCGTGTCGGCTTCTCGGTGGCCTACACCCACTTCCCCTGGCAGCACAGTCCCTACGACCTCGAGCACTACTCGGAGCTTCTCGCCGGCGGCGATCGCTCCGAGTTCTTCCGTGCCAGCTCGTGGGTCAACACCCCGGACATCCTCACCGAGGAGCTGCAGCAAGGCCTGCGTCAGACGTTCGAGGCGCGCCTCGTGCTGGCTGCGACGATGAGTGCCTCGTACGGCGTGTACGGCCCGGTGTTCGAGCTCCAGGTCGCCGACGCGATCCAGGGCAGCGAGGAGTACCTCAACGGCGAGAAGTACGAGGTGCGCGCCTGGGATCTCGACGACGAGCGCTCGCTGCGTCACCTCATGCAAAGGGTCAACGAGATCCGTCGCGAGCACCTCGCCCTGCAGCACGACCGCAGCCTCGTCTTCCACCACTGCGACAACTCGCGGATCGTGGCGTTCTCCAAGACGGCCCCGCGACGCGTGGGCGCGATCGGCGATCCGTCTCCGATCCTGGTGGTGGTCAACACCGATCACCACAACACCCAGGACGGATACGTCCGGCTCGACCTGCGCGCCTTCGGTGCCGAGCTGCTCGACGAGTCGGCCCCCGGCGGCGTTGCCTACGAGGTCCACGACCTCCTGACCGGTCAACGGTTCACCTGGCACGGCGCCGACAACTACGTGCGCCTCGACCCGTGGCTCCAGTCGGCGCACGTGTTCGCGCTGCGCCGACTCCACACCTCCGATCAGCAGATGGAGCTGGCATGAACGCCCCCGATTGGTTCCGCGACGTCGTCATCTACCAGCTGCACGTCCGCTCGTTCGCCGACAGCAACGGTGACGGCACGGGTGACTTCGATGGGCTGACCAGTCGGCTCGACTACCTCGTCGACCTCGGCATCGACGCGATCTGGTTGCTGCCGTTCTTTCCGTCACCTCTGCGCGACGACGGTTACGACATCGCCGACTACGAGTCCGTGAACCCGGCATACGGCGACATGGCCTCGTTCAAGCGGTTCTTGAAGGCCGCTCACGATCGCGGGTTGAAGGTGATCGTCGAGCTGGTCATGAACCACACGTCGGACCAGCACCCGTGGTTCCAGCGGGCGCGGCGCGCGCCGGCGGGGAGCCGGTACCGCGACTTCTACGTGTGGAGCGACACCACCGAGAAGTACGACGACGCGCGCATCATCTTCCAGGACTTCGAGACGTCGAACTGGTCGTGGGACCCGGTCGCCCAGAGCTACTACTGGCACCGCTTCTACCATCATCAGCCCGACCTCAACTTCGACAGCATCGACGTGAAGCGGGAGATGTTCCGCATCTTCGACAAGTGGTTCAAGCTCGGCGTCGACGGCGTTCGGCTCGACGCCGTGCCGTACCTGTTCGAGCGCGAAGGCACCGACTGCGAGAACCTGCCCGAGACCCATGAGTTCCTGCGCGAACTGCGCGCGCACATGGACGAGCGCTATCCGGGCAGGATGCTGCTGGCTGAAGCCAACCAGTGGCCGGAGGACGCGGTCGAGTACTTCGGGGACGGCGACGAGTGCCACATGGCGTTCCACTTCCCGCTGATGCCCAGGCTGTTCCTCGGCCTGCAGATGGAGAGCCGCACGCCCATCGTCGACATCCTGGAGCAGACACCGGCCCTGCCCGACGGGTGCCAGTGGGCGCTGTTCCTGCGCAACCACGACGAGCTGACCCTCGAGATGGTGACCGACGAAGAGCGTGATTACATGTACCGCCGCTACGCGGGTGACCCGCGGATGCGCGTCAACGTCGGCATCCGTCGCCGGCTGTCGACGCTGTTGCAGGACGACCGGCGCAAGGTGGAGCTGCTCAACGCGCTGCTGCTCTCGCTGCCCGGCACGCCCACGATCTACTACGGCGACGAGATCGGGATGGGCGACAACGTCTACCTCGGCGACCGGGATTCGGTGCGCACGCCGATGCAATGGAGCGGTGACCGCAACGCGGGCTTCTCGCCCGGCGACCCGCAACGTCTCTTCCTGCCACTGATCACCGACTCACAGCACCACTACGAGTCGATCAACGTCGAGGCCCAGCGCAAGAACCCGTCCTCACTGTGGTGGTGGATGCGGCGGATGATCGCGATGCGTCAACGAAACCCCGTCTTCGCACGCGGCGACATGACGGTCGTCGAGAGTGACAACACCAAGGTCCTGACCTTCCTGCGCAGCCTCCCGGATCGCGACGGCGAGCACTGGGACGACGTGCTCGTCGTCGCCAACCTCTCCCGCCACGCGCAGCAGGTCAACATCCCCCTTGCCGACTACCGCGGCGTCAGCCCGGTGGAGCTCGCCGGCGGCGCCGTGCTGTCGCCGATCGACGACCGCGACTACCGCCTCACGCTCGGACCGCACGACGTGTTCTGGTTGCGGCTCGCCAATGCGGTGCCGGCCGAGCTGGACTCGCTGTCGGTGTCGACCTCGTCGATGAGCGGTCTGTCGGTGATGCCGCTGCGGCTGCCGCTCGATCGGAGGACGACCGCCGCGCTGCTGGCAGCCGCCCGTCCGTACATCGCCGAGCAGCGCTGGTTCGGCGACCGTGCTCGCACTGTGACGGACACAGCGATCGTCGACGCCGTCGCACTGCACGACACGTTGTGGTGGGTGCTCGTCCAGATCGACTTCGACAGCGGTGAGCCCGCCATGTACGCGCTCGTGCTGAGTCCCGAAGGTGCCGATCCGGTGTATGCCGGCGACGTGGCGAGGATGATCCTGCGCGGCGAACGTGAGGCCGGCAGGCATGGCGCGCTGAACGGCGAGCCGATCGGCCGCGCGATCACCCGACGGCTGGACACCCCGGAATCGCGCGTGCTCGGTGGCGAGCAGAGCAACTCGTCGAACATCGTCGCCGATCAGTGGGTGCTCAAGCTGCTCCGGCGAGTCGAGGCGGGGGTGCATCCCGAGGTCGAGATCCTCCAGCACCTCAACTCCGTCGGCTTCCCCAACGTCGCCCCGCTGGTCGGCACCCTCCAGTACGTGCCGACGGTGATCGGGGAGCCGACCACGGTCGCCACGCTCGTCGGTCTCGTCCGCAACGACGGCGAGGCCTACACGACCGTCGTCGACCAGTGCGCCCACTTCCTCGAATGGGCTGCCACCCTGTCCGGCACGGGAGTGCTGCCGGCCGCCGCGCCCGCGTTGCTCGACGAGGGCGCTGTTCCGCCAGAGCTCGCCGAGGTGCTCGGCGAGGCGTTGGCGCTGGCCGACCTGCTCGGCCTGCGTACCGCAGAGCTGCACATCGCGCTCGCCGCGGCGGACACGCCACGCATGCGGCCGCAGGTGTTCAACGCCCATGCCCAGCGGTCGTTCTACCAAGCGATGCGCACCGAGGCGAAGGCCACGGCGGCTGCGCTGAAGTCGGCCGGTCTTCCGGCTGGCGACATCGAACGAGCGATCATGCAGCGCTGCGAGCCACTGCTGGACCACCAGATCGACGGTCAGCGGATCCGTGTCCACGGTGATCTCCACCTCGGCCAGATCCTCGTTCGCGGTGGGGACGTCTCCTTCATCGACTTCGAGGGCGAGCCGAGCCGGCCGCTCGGCGAGCGCTCGATCCGCCGCACGCCGATCATCGACGTTGCCGGTCTCGTGCGCTCCTTCGGCTACGCAGCGGATGCAGCGCTGCGATCTGCGGTCGAACGCGGCCTCGGCAGCATCGAGTCGCTGGAGCCGTGGGCGCGCAGCTTCGAGGCATGGTGTGGCCAGCGGTTGGTGTACTCGTACCTCCCGCCGATCGAGAAGGCCGACATCCTGCCCACCGACATCATCGACACCGGGCTGCTGCTGGACATCGCGCTCGTGCAGAAGGCCGCCTACGAGGTGCGCTACGAGGTCGGTCATCGTCCTGACCTCGTCGGCGTTCCACTGGCCGCGCTGCGGCGGATGCTCGCCCTCTGATCCGTTCGGCGCGAGAACAGGTGGCAGGTGACTGCGCCGCGGTCAGTCGGCGTGCTGAAGGATGGCGACCTGGTCGCACTCGACGAGGATGCTGGCCGTGCCCTCCGTCGTCGTGCAGATCTCGTGCGCGTCGCCGTTGGAGAGCAGCACCGTGCCATCCGCCCGGACGGGCACGGCGACGGGTTCGCCGAGGTTGACGACGATCGAGATCGAGCCGCGCTCGACGACCATCCACTCGGTGCCCTCGTCGTGGTGCACGGTCGTCGTGGACGCGCGTCCGTCGCGGAGATCGGTGGCCTCGGCGCGCAGCGCGATCAGCCGTCGGTGCCAGTCGAGGAGACGTGCGTGATCGCCGGACTCGCGCTCGTTCCAGTCAAGGCGTGACCGCTCCCACGTGGCCGCGTCCTGCGGATCCGGCACGTCCTCCGGCTTCCAACCGAACGCAGCGAACTCGGCGCGCCGGCCCTCGCGCACCGCGTTGCCGACCTCCTCGTCGTCGACGTCGGTGAAGTACTGGAACGGTGTCGAGGCACCCCATTCCTCGCCCTGGAACAGCATCGGTACGAACGGTGCCGTCAACAGGAGCGCAGCGGCGATCTCCGCTCGCTCAGGCGACACGAGGTGAGCGAGGCGACCCCCGGTGGCGCGGTTGCCGATCTGGTCGTGGTTCTGCGCGAAGCAGACGAAGCGCGAGCGATCCATGTCGCCGACGCCGCGACCATGGGTGCGCTCGCGTGACGGCGCGAACTTGCCGCCGAACACGTAGACGTCGCGGAACGCCTCGGCCAGATCATCCACCCCGGTGAAGTCGCCGTAGTAGCCGTCGTGCTCGCCGGTCAGCGAGACGTGCAACGCGTGGTGGAAGTCGTCCGACCAGGCCGCGTCGAGGCCATAGCCATAGGCCTCGTTGGAGCGCACCAGCCGCGGGTCGTTGAGGTCGCTCTCGGCGATCACCCACACCACGCGTCCGGTCCGGTTGCCGGCGGCGTGGACGGCCTCGCCCAGCTCGGTCAGGACATGCACGGCCGACTCGTCGTGGAGGGCATGCACGGCGTCCAGGCGGAGCCCGTCGACGTGATAGTCGAGCACCCACTGCAGCGCGTTGTCGATGATGAACCGTCGGACTTCGTCGCTGCCGGCGCCGTCGAGGTTGACGGCGTCTCCCCAGGGCGAGTGGTAGGCGTCGGTGAAGTACGGCCCGAAGACCCCGAGCGAATTGCCGACCGGACCGAGGTGGTTGTACACGACGTCGAGCACCACCGCGATGCGCCGGGCGTGACACGCGTCGACCAGACGGCGCAGGCCATCCGGGCCCCCGTACGACTCCTGCGGGGCGAACAGGTTGACCCCGTCGTAGCCCCAACCGCGCTCGCCCGGAAAGGTTGCAACCGGCATGATCTCGATCGCGGTCACGCCGAGATCGGCGAGCTGATCGAGGTGCGCGACGGCTCCGTCGAACGTGCCCTCGGTCGAGAACGTACCGATGTGCAGCTCGTACAGCACGGCCGCGGGCAA
>JAOBWQ010000189.1 GCA_025463425.1 Ilumatobacteraceae bacterium
AGGCCGGCGCGATGCGTCGTGCCCGCGACCTGCGCGACGCCGCCGACCGCGACAGCGCGCAGACCATCGCCAAGGTGCTCGTCGCCAAGGTCATCACCATCACCGCCAAGAGCGGCGCCGGTGATCGCCTCTACGGTTCGGTCACTGCCTCCGACGTCGCGTCGGCCGTGCACGCCCAGGCCAGCATCGAGCTCGATCGGCGCAAGCTGGTCATGCCCGAGGCGATCAAGACCCTCGGCGAGTACTCGGTGACGGCCAAGCTGCACCACGATGTCGAGTTCCCCTTCACGATCGCGGTCGTCAAGGCCTGATCACATTCCGGGCGTTCCGCCCGGTCAATCGAGAGTGCAGTCATGCTGCCCCACGGCGCGCGTCGTGGGGCAGCGCTGTCTCCGGGCGCACCTCACGCGCGCCTGGCGCACCCTCCACAGGTTGCGCACAGCGAAGTCACACGCAAGACACAGGTTGCTCCTCTAGCTCCCCACAAGCAAAGCGCGGGAAGGTGTTCGGATGTCCTTGGCAGAGAGTCAGCGCGAGCGTCCGCGCCCGATACGCCGGGGTGAAGGTCGGGTCCCGCCGCACAACCTCAACGCGGAAGAGTCGTTGCTCGGCGCGCTGTTGCTGTCGCGCGACGCCGTCGGCAACGTCGCCGAGATGGGGCTGGCCGTCGGTGACTTCTACAAGCCGGCTCACCAATACGTCTACGACGCGATCCGTGGGCTCAGCGCGACGGGCAACCCGATCGACGCGGTCACCGTCGCCGACGAGCTGCGCCGCGCCGGCCTGCTCGAGGAGATCGGTGGTGCCGAACTGCTGCTGGAGCTGCAGAACGCGACGCCGGCCATCTCCAATGCGACCCGCTACGCGAAGATCGTCCAGGACACGGCCGTTCTGCGCCGGCTGATCGGGGTGGCCGCCGAGATCGCCGAGATCGCCTACAACGAGCCCGACGATGTCTCCAAGGCGCTCGACGAAGCCGAGACCAAGGTCTTCGAGGTGGCCGAGGACCGAGTCACGGATTCGGTGATGCCACTCGGCGACCTGATGCCGCTGGCGATGGACAAGCTGCAGGAGACCTACGAGCGCGGCGACATCATCACCGGTCTCGCCACCGGCTACAACGATCTCGACGAGGTCCTGTCCGGACTGCAGCCCAGCACGCTGAACATCGTCGGCGCGCGACCCGCGATGGGCAAGTGCGTTGCCTGGGACACCCCGATGGTCGATCCGCGAACCGGGGAGATCCGCACCGCGGAGGAGTGGTACCGCCGCGGCACCTCCGGCGATTCTGTCGGGTGCGTGTCGCTGGCCGACGACGGCCACGTCACGGTCGGCCACTTCGCCGGGTTCTACGACGACGGCGCGAAGCCGCTGTTCCGCGTCACCACTCGCTCCGGGCGCTCGATCCGGCTCACCGCCGCGCATCCGCTGCTCACC
The DNA here is from genome assembly GCA_025463425.1 of Ilumatobacteraceae bacterium. Lineage (GTDB taxonomy): Bacteria > Actinomycetota > Acidimicrobiia > Acidimicrobiales > Ilumatobacteraceae > WLMZ01. The sequence continues at coordinate 1,438 of JAOBWQ010000189.1, forward strand.
GGCGACGGTTGGAAGCCGGTCGAGGCGATCAGCGTGGGCGCCACGATCGCCGTGCCGACGGCGCTCGCCGTGTTCGGCGATGTCGCGCTGGCCGACCACGCGGTCGACGCGATGGTTGCGCGCGCCGTCGTCGAGGGTCGGCTGCCTGCCGAGGCCTTCGTGCTCACCGAGCCGAGCATGGCCCTCCTCGTCGGCCGACTCTTCGCCGGCGCAGCGTGGGTCACCAAGACCGGCGAGGCGCGGATCGTGTTCGAGACCGCAGCGGAGCAGCTCGGCATCGATGTCGCCCACCTCTTGCTCCGCTTCGGCGTGCGCGGCAGGCGCCGTGACCGGTTCGCGCTGCAAGGCGGAGTACGGCGGAAGATGTTCGAGGTCGAGGTGCTCGACACGGCGCGGTTCTGCGCGCGGATCGGCACCGGTGCAGATGGTGCCGATGATGATCGTGTCGCGGACGCAGTTGCCGCCGCAGCAACGTCAGCGCCGAGCTTCGACGACGGGCTGCCGATGCAGGTCTGGGACGACGTGCTCAAGGCCAAGGGCGAGCGGACCTGGGCCGACGTCAACCGGCTCGTCGGCCGTGCGAGCGGTCACGACTGGAACGTCTACCGCCGGCGCCCGCGACGCGAGACCGTGGCGCTGCTCGCCGAGCTGTTCGGCTGCGACGTCCTCCGCCGCTGGGCCTCACCCGACGTCTCCTGGGACCCGATCGTCAGCATCGAGCCCGCAGGCGTGGAGCAGGTCTACGACTTCAACGTGCCCGGCACGCACAACTTCGTCGCCGCCGACATGTTCGTCCACAACACCGCGTTCGGGCTCGGCATGGCGGTGCACGCGGCGATGACCTCGCGCCTGCCCGTGCTCGTGTTCTCGTTGGAGATGGGCCACGCCGAGCTCACCCAGAGAATCCTCAGCAGTGAGGCCCGGGTGGACTCCAGCAAGCTCCGCAACGGCAAGCTCACCGAGGCCGACTGGACCAAGCTCGGCCGCGCCGTCGGCCGGCTCGAAGTGCCGCTGTACCTCGATGACAACCCGCGCGTGACGGTCATGGAGATCCGCGCCAAGGCCCGTCGGCTGAAGTCGCGAGAGGGGCTCGGCCTGATCGTGATCGACTACCTCCAACTGATGAGCGGCAGCAACAGCGAGAACCGTCAGCT
>JAOBWQ010000237.1 GCA_025463425.1 Ilumatobacteraceae bacterium
TTCGATCGCCAATGGGACCACACGCCGCTGCGGATCAGCAACAATGACGCCATGCAGAACGAACGACTTGGCATCGACATCGGGGGGACCGGCATCAAGGGTGCTCCGGTCGACGTCAGGGGCGGCAAGCTGCTCGCCGAGCGGTTCCGCATCGACACGCCGCAGCCGGCCACGCCGGAGGCCGTCGCCGACACCGTGGGCGAGATCGCCAAGCACTTCGACTGGAAGGGCCCGATCGGCGCGACGATGCCCGGCGTCGTCAAGAACGGCGTGATCCTGACGGCCGCGAACATCGACAAGAGCTGGATCGGCACCGACGCGGCGACGCTGTTCGCAAAGGCCACCGGGTGCAGCCCGGTGATGGTGCTCAACGACGCCGACGCGGCAGGCATCGCCGAGATGCAGTTCGGCGCCGGCAAGGGTCGCAAGGGCGTCGTCGTGATGGTCACGCTCGGGACGGGCATCGGCTTCGCCCTGTTCCACGACGGCGTGCTGATGCCGAACACCGAGCTCGGCCACCTGGAGATGAACGGCAAGGACGCCGAGGATCAGGCCAGCGCACGTGTCCGCGACGAGAACGACGAGTCGTGGAAGAAGTGGGCGAAGAAGGTCGACGAGTACCTCGACCACGTCGATGCGCTGCTCTGGCCGGACCTGATCATCATCGGCGGTGGTGTGTCCAAGAAGGCCGACAAGTTCTTCCCGCACTTGACCACCCGCGCCGAGCTCGTCGCTGCCAAGTTCGAGAACGAGGCAGGCATCGTCGGTGCCGCTCTCGCCATGGGCCTGTGACAGCAGGCGCGGAGGCCGCACGCCTCGCCGCGCCGAGCTCGACGGGATGGCGACGTTGGGGCACGTACCTCGCCGAACGGGCTTGGGGCACCGTCCGCGAGGACTACAGCGCCGATGGCTACGCGTGGTCGTACCTGCCGTACGACCACGCCCGGTCGCGCGCCTATCGATGGAGTGAGGACGGGCTCGCCGGGTGGAGTGACGACCAGCAGTGCGTCTGCCTCGCGCTCGCGCTCTGGAACGGCAACGACCCCACGCTGAAGGAGCGCCTCTTCGGGTTGAGCTCGACCGAGGGCAACCACGGCGAGGACGTCAAGGAGCAGTGGTGGTTCCTCGACAACACGCCCACCCACAGCTACACCCGATGGCGCTACAGGTACCCGCAGGCTGCGTTTCCCTACGACGACCTCCTCGCCACCAACCGCGCCCGCGGTCGGGACGACGCCGAGTACGAGATCGCCGACACGGGCGTGTTCGACCACGGCTCGTGGAACGTCGAGGTCGAGCATGCCAAGCCGGACCCGGACTCGGTCGTCATGCTCGTCACGGTCCGCAACGACGGTCCGATCGAGGCGACGCTGCACATCCTGCCCACCGTGTGGTTCCGCAACACGTGGTCGTGGGGCAACGACGTCGGGCACCCCCAGCTCTACTGCGGCGATGCCGATCCGCGTCCCGGCGCGGGGCACGACATCGTGTACGGCGAGCACTCGGCGTTCGGGCGCTTCGCCGTGCGCAGCCAGCCGCCTGCGCCGACCCTGTTCTGCGACAACGACACCAACACCGGACGCCTCTACGGCGACCGGGGCACGCCGTATGCGAAGGACGGCATCAACGACCACATCGTGTCCGGTGCCGACACGGTGAACCCCGACCAGCGCGGCACGAAGGCGGCGTTCCACCACCGGATCACGTTGGCACCGGGCGAGTCGCAGACGCTCACCATCGCGCTCAGCGCGGCAGAGGCCGAAGCGGTCGACGGCGCGGCGATCGTGGCCACTCGTCGCGCCGAGGCCGACGAGTTCTTCCAATCGCTGACGCCCGCGACGGCGTCGCCGACGGAGGTCACGGTGCTCCGCCAGGCGTTCGCAGGGCTGTTGTGGAACAAGCAGCTCTACCACTACAACGTCGATCGCTGGCGCACGGGTGACCAGTGGCCGCCGCCGCGCGAACGGCTCAGCGGACGAAACAGCGGCTGGCGACACTTCGACGCCTTCGACATCATGTCGATGCCCGACACGTGGGAGTACCCGTGGTTCGCATCCTGGGACGTCGCGTTTCACGCCGTCGCGCTCGCCCACCTCGATCCCGAGTTCGCCAAGTCACAGCTCGTGCTGCTCTGCCGCGAGTGGTACCAGCATCCGAATGGCAACCTGCCGGCATACGAGTGGAACTTCAGCGATGCCAACCCTCCGGTGCACGCCTGGGCCGCGCTGCAGGTGTTCGAGATCGACGGCAGCCGAGACCACGTCTTCCTCGCCAGGGTCTTCCACAAGCTGCTGCTCAACTTCACCTGGTGGGTCAACCGGATGGACACGGAGGGCAACAACGTCTTCGAGGGCGGGTTCCTCGGACTCGACAACATCGGCCTGTTCGACCGCAGCTCGCCGGTGCCCGGAGGAGGCGTGCTGGAGCAGGCCGACGGCACGGCGTGGATGGCGAAGTACTGCCTCGACATGCTCGCGATCGCGCTGACCCTCGCCGATCACGATCCCGCCTATGAGGACGTCGCGACCAAGTTCTTCGAGCACTTCACCTACATCGCCACCGCAGCGGAGGCGCTGTGGCAGGAGGACGACGGGTTCTTCCACGACGTGCTGCACTTCGCCGACGGCTCCGACCTCGCGCTGCGCTATCGATCGATGGTCGGCCTGATCCCGCTCACCGCCGTCACCGTGCTGTCCGACGATCTCCGCAACCGGCTCAGCAACTTCTCGTTCCACATGAACTGGTTCGAGCACAACCGTCCCGACTACATGCGGGTCGTGTCGCACACGACCAAGCCGGGTCGGGTCGGCGAGCGCCTGCTGTCGGTGGTCGGGCCGGAGCGCTTGTCACGACTGCTCGAGACGCTGCTCTCCGAGGACCACTTCCTGTCTCCGCACGGGCTGCGCAGCATGTCGCGCGAGCACCTCGACCACCCATACCTGCTCTCCCTCGGTGGCACCCAGTACCGGGTCGACTACGAGCCAGGTGAGTCGCGCACCGGCCTCTTCGGCGGCAACTCGAACTGGCGAGGGCCGGTCTGGTTCCCGATCAACGTCCTCGTCATCGAGGCGCTGATCCGCTACCACCACTACCTCGGCGAGGACTTCACCGTCGAGCTGCCGACCGGCTCGGGGATCCGTGTGAGCCTGGCCGACGTATCGCTCGAGCTGTCTCGCCGACTGATCGGGCTGATCACCCCCAACGCCGAGGGAGCGACCCTGTTCCACGAGTACTTCCACGGTGACACCGGGGCGGGCCTCGGTGCCGACCACCAGACCGGGTGGACTGCGCTCGTCGCCCATCTGATCATCCGCACCCACGGCTACGTCCCGACGACCGCCGCGCTGCTCGACGACTGACCCCCCGGGCGTCGACGACTCCGGCGCAGGTGAGCGAAGCTCAGCCCGTCGCGGCGAGGAGTTGCTCGTAGAGCTCGCGGCTGGCGGCGCTCGGTGCGATCCCCAGCTCATCGACCAAGGTTCGGCGGAGCACGTCGTACGCGCGCAGCGCTTCGGCGATGTTGCCTTCCATCGACAGCGCCCGCATCAGCAGACGATGGCCGCTCTCGCGGAGTGGCGCGAGGTCGATCAGCGTGCGGCCGGCATCCCGAGCAGCGGCGAGCTCGGTGCCGCCGAGGCCGAGCCCGGCCCGGCATAGGCCTCGAGCGACCGCACGTGCACCTCGTCGAGATGTCGACGGACACGGTCGATCCACAGTGCGTCCTCGCCGGGCAGGAATCCGCGTCGGGCCGTGAACATCGCGCTCTGCGCCGCAGCCCAGGCGCGCTCCCAATGGCCCTGGGCAACTGCCGACTCGGCGCGATGGATGGCCGCGTTGGCCGACTCGAGGTCGACGTCGCATTCGTCGAGCCCGAAGCGAACGGTGCCACGGCCGTCGAGCTGCACGCCGGTGATGGCCTTGCGAAGTCGCGAGAGGATCGAGCTCAGCGCTGCGTCCGGATCACACTGGGCCCACCGGTGGGCCACAGCGAGTCGATCAGTTCGTCGCGCGGCATCTGGCGTTGGCGGTTAAGCACGAGCAGACAGAACAGCGTGCGGCCCTGTCGACCCGGCAACTGACCTTCGATGCGGACGCCGTCGCGCTCGATCAGCACGGGTCCGCAGATCTGGATGCGGAGAGGGCGCGAGGATGTTGCCAAGGTTTTGCCAAGGTAGTCCCAACAGGATTGGGTTACAACAACGACACGAGGAGCAACCCATGAGCCGACTCATCCGATGCGAATGCGGTTTCGTCGCCCGCGGCGACCGCGAAGACGACGTCATCACGACCATCCGTCAGCACATGGGCGAGGACCATCCTGCGCTCCTCGAATCGGTCGCGATCGAAGACCTGCGCGGCTGGATCGAAATGGACTAGGAGCGACCGGCGTCAATGTCGATCGTCTCCCGACACGAGAGGATGACCATGACCACCACGACCAATCCCACACCCACGGCGCCGGCAGCGAGCACGTTCGACCCGGATCGTTACAAGCGCACGACGCACGACCAGTGGCAGGACGCAGCGGAGGCCTGGCACCGTTGGGGCCCGTTCATCGACGAGTGGCTCGGCGCTTCCACCGAGCTGATGCTCGACCTCGCAGCCGTCGGGACTGGAGCACGTGTGCTTGACGTGGCTGCGGGTGCCGGCGGCCAGACGATCACTGCAGCGCGACGGGTCGGCCCGACCGGATCGGTGCTCGCGACCGACATCTCGGCCAATCTGCTCGACTACGCCAGCCGCGAGGCCGCCCGACAGGGCCTGTTCAACGTTTCGACATTGGCCGCGGACGGCGAGCTGCTGGACGTCGAGGCCGGATCATTCGACGCCGCGATCTCACGCGTCGGACTGATCTACTTCCCCGACCAGCAAGCAGCTCTCGCTCGAATGATCCATGCCCTGCGGCCTGGTGGCCGAGTTGTAGCGATCGTCTACTCGACCGCAGACCGCAACGAGTTCTTCTCGATCCCGGTCGGCATCATCCGCCGCAGGGCCGAACTCCCCCCGCCGGCCGCAGGCCAGCCAGGTCCATTCAGCCTCGGTGCACCCGGCGTGATCGAATCCGCGTTCACCGCCGCCGGGTTGGTCGAGGTCGAAGCCCACGTCGTGCCATCGCCCCTGCACTTCCCATCTGCGAAGGAGTGCGTCCGCTTCGAGCGCGAGTCATTCGGAGCGCTGCATCAGATGTTGGCCGGCCTCGACGATGCCGGACGAGCGGCGGCCTGGGCGGAGATCACCGATGGCCTCAACCGCTTCGAAACCAACGTTGGCTTCGTCGGACCCTGCGAGATGATTGTCGGCGTCGGGACCAAATGTGGGCCCAGTCCTCACTGAGGTGGGACATCAGGCTGCTCGTCTGCCAGGCGCTTGCAACGCTTGCCAGCGTTCGCGTCGTCGCCGCTACCGGACGGGTGACAGCTCCTTGCGGCCACCGAAGGATGACCAGTCGCCGGCGGCAAGCTGAACGAGCTCGTCGTCGCCGAGCTGTCGACCGCTGTCGTACGCGTCCTGCGCCGCCTGGGCTTGCTCACCGAAGCCGAGGAACACGCCGCCGACGATCACGCCGCCGGCCACCACGACCTTGCGGTAGGTGTGGCCACCCTCACCGCGATCGGCGAACTGGGTCTCGTCCTCGGCCGGCTCGACGCGCCCGAAGGAGACGACGTCGAGGCCGACACCCTTGAGGATCATCGTCGGCACGCCCGACTCGTACGTCCGGCTCCCGCCGGCGATGTTCGTCGCGGCGATCTGCGCCTGGCTCACGGCGACGGGCCACAGGCCCCACAGCCGGCCCTCGAACTCGGCGAGGTCCCCGACGGCGAAGATCGACGGATCGCTCGAGCGCATCGAGCTGTCGACGATGACGCCACGCGCGACATCGAGACCGCACTGGCGCGGCAGCTCGAGGTTCGGGGTCACACCCGCGGCGACGAGCAGGATCTCGGTCTCGAACCGATGCCCCTGTGCCGTCACGACGGCCTCGACCCGGCCGTCACCCTCGACGCGTGCGGTCTCGGCGTCGGTGACGATGGTGATGCCGAGCGCCTCGAAGTAGGAGCGCAGCATCTCCGAGGCGACCGCGTCCAGCGAGTTGCGCAGCAGCCGCGAGGACCGCTCGAGGACCGTGACGCTCATCCCGAGCTCGTGCAGTGCATGAGCGGCTTCGAGTCCGAGCAGGCCTCCGCCGGCCACCACGGCGCGTCATCGGTCCCGTAGTCGAAGAAACCTGCCCCACTCACGCTGCCCCACTCTGACGCCAACCTGCCGGGAACGTAGCACGTTCGTCCGGACGGTTGGACCTACTCCTCGGCCAGCAAGTACA
>JAOBWQ010000192.1 GCA_025463425.1 Ilumatobacteraceae bacterium
AACCGCCAGTCGTACTCCCAGTGCGCGGCGTCACGCCACCACGGCGGCGCCTCGCCGCGCAAGAACGGGGTCAACGGCAGACCGTCGCACTGCGCCGGCACATCGATGCCGATCGCGTCGCAGATCGTCGGGAAGATGTCGATGTTCTCGGTGAACTCCTCGACGACAGTGCCGTGCGCGTCGGGGTGCCGCGGGTCGCGGACGATGCCGAGCACGTGGTAGCTCTGCTCGAAGTAGCCGAGCTTCTCGAGCAAGCCGTGATCGCCGAGCTGCTCGCCGTGGTCCGCGGTGACCACGATCAACGTGCTGTCCCACAGCCCGCGCTCATGCAGCTCGGCCCACACCCGGCCGAGCTGGGCATCGACCTCGCTGATCATCCCGTAGTACTGCGTCCGCAGGTGGCGGATCTCGGCTTCGTCGGTCGGCGCCGCGATGCCCGGACGGGCCAGCACTCGAGCGTGATACGGATGCGGGTCGCTCGTCGGCGCGATCGGCAGGCCGACGTCGGCCGGGTCGTACATCGTCGCGAACTCGCCGGCAGCGGCATAGGGCGGATGGGGGCGGAGGTAGCTGAGGTGGATGAACCACGGTGACTCGTCGGTGCGCGCGTCGAGCCAGCCGAGCGCGGCGTCGGTGAGAAAGGTCGACACGCCGAGCTCGACCGGGCGATCCGGCTCGCTGTGCAGGGCGAGATCGCTGCTGCCCGGGTCCTCGTAGCCACGCTCGACGAGCCACTCCCGCCACGGCACCTGATCGTCGTCGAGGGCGAGCACGGGATCGAACCCCGGCAGCACTCCCGTGTAGGCGTGCATCCGTGGGTCGTCCGGACCGGATGCCTCGCGGGGGTCGACCGACTGGTCGGTGTAGCCGAACAGCGCGGGCGCGTAGCCGGCCCGTCGCGCCGCGAGTGCGACGTTGTCGAAGCGGGCATCGAGCGGCGTGCCGTTGGCGACCACCCGGGTGTTCATCTGGTACATGCCGGTGTAGAGGCAGGCCCGCCCCGGAGAGCACGGTGCGGCCTGGCTGTAGTGGCGGCTCAAGCGCACACCGGAGGCCGCGAGCGCGTCGAGGTTCGGCGTCTGCACCACCGGGTGCCCGGCCACCGACAGGCAATCGCCGCGGAACTGGTCGAGCGTGATCAGCAGCACGTTGAGCATGACCGCAAGCTACTGGTGGGCGACGGGTACTGTCCGCGAGATGCGCGTCGACGTGATGACCTTCCCCCGACCCCTCGGCGAGATGGGCGCAGTCGCCCGCGACATCGCCGCGGCGGGCTTCGACGGCGTGCTGTTCACCGAAGGCGGACGCACCGCGTACCTCTCCGCAGCGGTCACGGCCACGAGCGCGCCAGAGCTGGAGATCTCCACCGGTGTGGCCGTTGCGTTCCCGCGCAGCCCGATGGTGACCGCGCAGGTCGCGTGGGAGCTGCAGGAGGCGACCTCCGGTCGGTTCCGCCTCGGCCTCGGCACCCAGGTCAAGACCCACGTCGTGCGCCGCTACTCATCGGCGTTCGAGCATCCCGGCCCGCGCATGCGCGACTACATCCTCGCCGTGAAGGCGTCGATGGCGGCCTTTGCCGGCGCGCCGCTCGACCACCACGGTCCGTTCTACGAGCTCTCGTTCCTCACCCCGCAGTGGTCGCCGGGCCCGATCGCGTTCGCCGCGCCACCGGTCGATGTCGCCGCGGTGAACCCGTGGATGCTGCACATGGCGGGCGAGGTGGCAGACGGCGTGCACATCCATCCGATCGGCGAGCCCGGCTACCTGCGCCGCACCGCGCTGCCGGCCATCGCTGCCGGTGCTGCGGCCGCAGGCCGCGACCCGGCCGACGTCTCGCTGATCGTGCCGGTGATGTGCGTGGTCGGTGACACCGACGAGGAACGGGCTCGCGACCGCGAGCACATGCGCAGCATGATCGCCTTCTACGGCTCCACCCCGAACTACGCGTTCATCTTCGACGACGCCGGGTTCGAGGGCACGACGTCTCGCCTGCGCGAGAAGCAGAAGGCCGGCGACATGGCGGGCATGGCCGCCCAGATCACGGACGAGCACATGGCCGTGTTCACGACCGAGTCGACGTGGGACGGCTTTGCCGATGCGCTGCGCGAACGGTACGCCGGGCTCGCGACGCGGCTGGTCTTCTACAACGCGATCCAGCAGCGGGACTCGTCACCGGAGCGGTTCCGGCGTTACGGCGAGGTCGCGCGGCAGCTGTCCGCCGGCTGAAGGCGCCGGGCGTCCTGCGCGGGTGGCTCACGTTCAGTGAGCAGGGGCAAGGGGTAGCCTTCCGACGTGGCTGGCGATCTCGTGTACGCGTTCCGGGTGATGCGCCTACCGCTGCTCGACGCCGGCGGCGCGACGATCGGGCGCATCGAGGACATCGTCATCGTGCCCTCGCGATCGGACACGCCGCCCCGCGTCGTTGGTTACGTCGCCACCAGCCAGCGCCGGCGGATCTTCGTCAACGGCACCCGGTTCAGCCACATCGATGGCGACGGCGCGCGCCTGCGCAGCTGGGACGTCGATCTCCACCCGTTCAAGGCCAAGCCCGGCGAGCTCCTGGTCGGACGCGACGTGCTCGACAAGAAGATCGGCGACGAGACCGTCAGCGACATCGCCCTGCGCAGCACCACCGACGGCCGGGCCACGTACTGGGAGCTCGCCAAGATCCGTCTCGCCCGCCGCAACGCGCTGCGCCGCCGGCCGAGCTACCGCCTGGTCGATTGGGACGAAGTGCCGACGCTGTTCAACAGCGGCGCGCCGATGGCCGCCGAGGCCGCCAGCATGCGCGACATGCACCCCAGCGACGTCGCCACGGTGGTGCGCACCCTGCCACTGGCCCAGCGCAAGCAGCTCGCCGCGGCGATGGACGACGAACGCCTCGCCGACCTGCTCGAGGAGCTGCCCGAAGCCGAGCAGCTGCGGATCATCGAGGGCCTCGACCTCGACCGGTTGATGAGCGTGCTCGACGAGATGGAGTACGACGACCTCGCCGACCTCCTGGCCGAGATGCCCGGCGAACAGCGCACGCGCATCCTCGACGCGATGGACGACGACGACGCTGCCGTGATGCGCCAGCTGCTCTCCTACGAGGAAGGCACGGCCGGCGGTCTGATGACGCCCGACATCATCATCCTCGGACCCACCGCCACCGTGGCGGAGGCGCTGGCGCAGATCCGCGACCCGGACTGGTTGGTCAGCATCGCCGCCCAGGTGTTCGTCTGCCGGCCCCCGTACCGTCCGCCGACCGGAACGTACCTCGGCGTCGTCCACTTCCAGCGGTTGCTGCGCGAACCGCCGAGCATGGAGCTCGGTCGCTGCCTCGAGCAGGAGCCGACGATCACCCCGAACGTGCCCGACCGCGAGGTGGCTGAGAAGCTGGCCAGCTACAACATGCTCGCCGTCGGGGTCACCGACGACGCCGGCCACCTCCTCGGCGCGATCACGGTCGACGACGTGCTCGACCGCACGCTGCCCACGGGTTGGCGTCAGCGGCGGCGCAGCAACTCGCCGAACATCCACACCAGTCCCGCCGCCGCCCGATGACCCGGCACAGCGACCTCAGCTCGCCGCGCCAGGTCCGGCGGGTCGGCCTGCACTACGACCAGGAGGCGTTCGGCCAGTTCAGCGAGAGCATCGCGCGCACTCTCGGCACGGCCCGCTTCCTCGTCTGGCAGACCGCGATCGTGATCGTGTGGATCATCCTCAACGTCGCGTCAGCGGTGCTGCGCTGGGACAAGTACCCGTTCATCCTGCTCAACCTGGCGTTCTCGACCCAGGCCGCATATGCCGCGCCGCTGATCCTGCTCGCCCAGAACCGTCAGGAGCAGCGCGACCGCGTGCAGACCGACAACGACCGCCGCGTCGCCGAGCGCACCCAGGCCGACACCGAGTTCCTCG
>JAOBWQ010000251.1 GCA_025463425.1 Ilumatobacteraceae bacterium
CGAGGGTCTCACGGCGACATCGTCGTTCACGGTGACGTTGAGCTCGGACTTCTTCCCGCTCGCTCCCGCTCGTCTCGCCGACACGCGCACCGGGCAGCCCACGGCCGACGGTCTCTTCGCGGGGATCGGCACGTTGGCCGCAGGTTCGACGCTGCAGCTGCCTGTCGCCGGGCGCGGCGGCGTGGCGGCCGATGCCGGGGCGGTGGCATTGAACGTGACGGTGGCAGATACCGGTGCTCCGGGTTTCGTCACGGTGTTCCCGTGTGGTTCACCTCAGCCGATGGCATCGAACCTGAACTACGTCGCGGGGACGACGATCCCCAACGGGGTGATCTCCAAGATCGGTGCCGGTGGAAAGGTCTGCTTCTTCACATCGCAGGACACTCAGCTCGTGGTCGATGTCAACGGGGCGTTCCCGCCGACCAGCCCGTATCAGGCGATCAACCCGGCTCGCGTGCTGGACACGCGGCCAGGGATGACCACGATCGACGGCGCCCAACAGGCGACAGGCGCGGCAGCCGCAGGGTCGGTGACCACCCTGCACGTCGCTGGTCGGGCGGGCGTGCCCGCAGACGCTGCCGCGGTCGTGCTGAACGTCACGGTGACCGAGCCCGAAGCGAGCGGCTACGCGACCGTGTACCCCTGTGGCGCGACGCCGCCGAAGGCCTCCAACCTGAACTACACGGCCAACCTCACCATCCCCAACCTGGTCGTGGCCAAGGTCGGTGACGGCGGCAACGTGTGCATCTTCGTCCAGACCGGCACCCAGCTCCTGGCCGATGTGTCCGGGTACTTCCCGGCGGGATCGTCGTACGCGGCGTTGACGCCCGCACGCTTGCTGGACACGCGGCCCGATCAGCCGACGGTCGACGGTCTCGGCGCGGGAGGGGACACGCGTCCGGCGAAGTCGGTGACATCCGTGCAGGTGACCGGTCGTGGCGGGGTGCCCGTCGGGGCGACCACAGCGGTGCTGAACGTGACGGTGACCGGCGCGGCCGCAAGTGGCTACGTGAGCGTGTATCCGTGCGGGATCGATCCGCCGTTGGCCTCGAGCCTGAACTTCGTCGCGGATCAGACGGTGCCGAACGCGGTGATCGCCAAGATCGGCACCGATGGCAAGGTCTGCCTCTACAACAGCCAGGCAACCCAACTCGTGACGGACGTCGACGGCTACTTCCCGTAGAACTTCCCTATGGTGGGCCGGTGCGCCCACTCTCAGCCAGCCCACCCATCGAAGCGCCAGGCCGGCCGGTCGGCCGGCGCACGGTGGCCTGGACAGATCCGCAGCGCGAACGCACGCTCACGGTCGACGTCTGGTACCCCGCACGCGAGGCGTCGTCGCTGACCCGCTACGAGCCGATCCCGGGGATCGCGTTCGAGTCCGCCAACGCCCACGACGGCGCGCCCGTCGAGCCGGGGAGCTACCCGGTGATCGTGCTGTCCCATGGTCGCACCGGGATGCGCTTCGCCTACGCGCTGCTCAGCGAAGCCTTGGCCGCTCGTGGCGCGATCGTGGTGGCCCCCGATCATGCCGGCGACGTGATGACCGACTGGCTCGGCGGCACGTTCGTCGACGACCGCACCAACGAGGTCAACCGCGTCGGTGACTCCGGCTTCGTGCTCGACGTCATGCTCGGCGCGGCCTTGGTGGGCCGCAGCGGGCTCGACCCGGTGCTGCTGGCGTCCGTCGATGCCTCGCGGATCGCGGCGATCGGGCATTCGTACGGCGCCTACACGGCGTTGGCCGCTGCGGCAGGCGTCCGCGGCGTTGCGCCCGACCAGCGGATCGGCGCCGTTGTCGGGCTGCAGCCGTACACCCGCTCGATGAGCGACACAGCGCTGGCGCGGGTGCACACACCCACGCTGCTCGTGCTCAGCGAGTTCGACACCACCGCCCCCGTCGCCACCGACGGCGAGCGTCCGTGGGCACTGATCCAGGCCAGCCCGACCTGGCGGCTCGATCTGCTCGCCACCGCCCACCACGCATCGAGCGACATGGGCCTGTACCTCGAGCTGGCAGGATCGATCCCCGACCTGCCGCCGATGGTGGCCGCGTACGTGACGATGATGACGCCCGACATGATCGCCGAGCACCTCCGTCCGTGGCGAGAGGGACTGCAGATCCAGGTGCGTGCGATCTGGGCGTTCCTCGATGTCACCCTGGCGATGCACGAGGCTCGGGGCGTGGCCGAAGCAGATCAGGTCGAGGTGACCCCGGGCGTCATCCTGCAGCGTCGCTGAACACCGGGTCGGAGGTCGACTTGAGGGTCAGCACTGCATGTCCTTCGGCGGCACGACGCCCTTGTCGTTGTCGGTCGCGGCGACCGTCGTCTGGCTGGGATCGGCGGCTGCGATCGTAGTGGTCGGGCCGGGCACCGTGGTCGGCACCGCGCCCCCACTCGACACGATCGTCGTCGTCGTGGTGGATCCGGTGTCCACGACCGTCGCGGTGTCCTGCACCGGCGCGCCGACCAGCGGCGCCTTGCCGCGGAAGATGGCCAGGACGGCCTTCATGTTCGCGCCACCGAGGCGCGGGATCAGCACGTCGTTGCCGCCACGGATGTCGCGCTTGACCTCGATCTGGTACGAGTGCAGGTTGGCCGGATCGATGTTCTGGATCGTGCCCGCGAACTCGAGCATCCGCTGCGGTGTCAGGTTCGCGTCGGTCACGACGTACTTCTGCGCGGTGCTGATCAGGCCACGGGCCACCGCCGGCGTGTAGACACCGGTCTTCAACGCCTTGGCGATGATCCGGCGCAGGAAGTCCTGCTGGCGAGAGATCCGGCCGAGGTCGGCCAACGGGTCTTCCACCCACTCGTTCTTCGTCGCGTCGTAGGTCTCGTAGTGCCGGGAGCGCACGTAGGCCAGGGCGTGATCACCGGAGAGCGTGAAGCAGCCCGGCTGGGGGATGTTCAGCCCGGTGTGTGTGTCCCGGGTTGCCGCCTGGAACGGGACGGGCACACCGCCGACCGCGTCGACGAGCGTCTTGAACGCACAGAAGTCGACCTGGATGAAGTGGTCGATGCCGATCCCGAAGTTCTGGTAGATCGTCGCGACGAGCGTGGAGGGATCGTTCTTGACGTAGGCCGAGTTGATCCGGCTCTCACCGTCGCGGCCGGCGATCGTCACCCACAGGTCGCGAGGGAACGACAGCACGGCAGCCTGGTTGGTGGACGGGTCGACGCGCATGATCATGATCGTGTCGCTGCGCTCGCCGAGCGAGGTGCGGTCGCCGAACGCGCCGGCGAAGGGTGAGCTCTGATCGACGCACGAGTTGTTGTCGGCACCGGTGATGAGGAAGTTCTTCGCCTGGGGATCGGCGACGGGGAAGGTCTCCGACGGGCCGAGCTGGGCTTGCGCAGCGTCGGCCAGGTTGGCCACGAGATCGACCTTCTTCTGGCTCTTGACCAGACCCTGGCCGATCACCAGGGCGACAGCGCCGCCGAAGCAACCGAGCACCAACAGCGTGTTGATGAACAGCACCAGTTTCTGGGCGAGGGAGTGTCGCCGCGTTCGCTTGGGCTTCAACATGACGCATCGAAGCTATCGGCCGGGCCCGCGCGTGTCCGGGCACCGCTGCTACGGGCAGGTCTTGTCTTTCGGCGGGAAGATGCCCCGGGTGATCTCGGTCGCGCTCGTCTCGGCCAGGGTGGTGGTCGGCCCGCTCGGCGCAGTGGTCGTGGTGACGGCCGAGCTCGACGTCGTCGTCGAAGCGCCCGGCACGGTGGTGCCGCTCGTCGTCGGTGATGTCGTGGTCGTCGCTCCGACCGTCGTGGTGGTCTCGAACACCTGCGTGGGAGCCGAGGCCAGCTGGGTCTTGCCCTGGAAGATCTTCAGGATGGCCTGCATGTTCTCGCCGTCGAGGCGGGGCTCGATGACTGCGGCACCACCGATGACCTTGCCGACGCCCTCGACCTGGTACGTCTGGATCGCGTTCGGGTCGAGGTTCTTGAGCACGCCCGCGAACTGCAGCTCCTTGTCGATCGTGAGGTCCTTGTCGACCACCACGTACTTGGTGGCGACGTCGATCAGGCTGCGTGCCACGCTGAGGCTGTACCCGGCGGACAGCACCTTGGCCACGGCTCGACGCAGGAAGTCCTGCTGGCGTGAGATGCGGCCGTAGTCGCTGGCCGGGTCCTCGGTGAACTTGTTCGTCTTCGGGTTCAGGTACTGGTAGTGGCGACTGCGCACATAGGCGAGCGCGGAGTCACCGTTGAACGTGTAGCAGCCATCGGTGACCGGAACGTCGAGGCCGGTGTGCTTGTCGCGAGCCGGATACTGGAAGTAGACCGACACGCCGCCGACTGCGTCCACGAGCTCCTTGAACGCGCAGAAGTCGATCTGGATGTAGTGGTCGATCGGGATGAAGAAGTTGAGGTAGATCGTGTTGACGAGCTTCTGCGGATCGTTGACGCTGTAGGCCGAGTTGATCCGGTTGCGGCCGTTCGTGCCGTCGATCTTCACCCACAGGTCGCGGGGGAACGACAGGACGGCAGCCCGGCCGCTGCTCGGGTCCACGCGCATCACCATGATCGTGTCGCTGCGCTCGCCGAGCGTGCCGCGATCTCCGACCGGGTTGGGGCTGTTCGAATCGGGACAGGCGTCGTTGTCGGATCCCGTGATCAAGAAGTTGCGCGCCTGCGGATCCGCGGCGGGGAACGCTTCCGTCGTCGTCGGCGCCGCGGGATCGGTGGACACCGTGCCGTCCACGACCGATGCCGCCGACGAGGTCTCGCCGGTGGCGGCCCCCGTGTTGGGCGTGACGAGCGAGATCGACGGACGATCCGACCCGACGGGCGAAGCGAGCGCGGCGGTCTTCTTGGTGTCGGTCAGGACCCGCTGTCCGATGACGAGGATGCCGGCACCGACGAAGCACGCGAGCGCGATCAGCAGGTTGACGAACAGGAGGACGAAATGCATCGTGGGGTGACGCTGGCCCCGGTCCAGCGGCGGCGCCTTCGATGATTGGCCGGTCTCCGCTTCTCCCATGAAGGTTGCACTCTAGCTTCGCGGCCGAACCGCCGGAGATCGGCGGGTAACGTGCAGCGGCATGCACCTCACGAGCTCGGCGCCGGTCTGGGTGCAGCACCTCGATCGGTTGCATCTGCTCACACCGCTGCGGGTGCTGGCGGTCATGGTGGCGGCAATCATCGCGACGCTCGTCGTCCGCCGTCTGGTCTCCAAAGGCCTGCGTCCCGTACTCGAGCGGACGATGCCCGCCGACCGCAGCCGCGCCGAAGCCCGCCACAAAGCGCTCGGCTCGTCGCTGCGCGCCGCCCTCGTCGGCGTGATCTGGGCGGTCGCGGTGATCACCGTCATCAGCGAGCTCGGCATCGACATCGGTGGCCTCGTCGCGACCGCAACCGTTGTCGGCGGCGCGATCGCGTTCGGTGCGCAGACCCTCATCCGCGACATCATCTCCGGCTTCTTCGTCCTGTCCGACGATCAGTACGGCGTCGGTGACGAGGTCGATCTGGGGCTGACGTCCGGGCTGGTCGAGCGGGTGACGTTGCGCAGTGCCCGGCTGCGCGATGGCGAAGGGCGGATCTGGCACGTGCAACACGGCAACGTGCTGCGCGTCGCGAACCTGACGAAGTCAGCGACAGCACTCCTCGATGTCGCCGTCGATCGAGACTCGCGCGTGGACGACGTGCTGGCCACGATCGACGACCTCGTGGCTACCTTCGCCGCCGACGAACGCATCGCGCCCTTGCTGCTGCACGCGCCCGCCGTCGTGGGTGTCGTCGAGGTCGCCGACGATCGCATCGTCGTGCGCATCTCGGCGCCGTGCCACATCGGACGCAAGGACGAGGTCAAGCGGGCGTGGAACATCGCCGTGCTCCATGCGTTCGAGGCCGGCCGGCTCGAGCGTCCGGCCATCGCATTGCCACCGGTGTGAAGCCACCGACCTGAAACCAGGGCCGAAAAATGCCGAGGCCGTCAGCTGCTGATCGCGGCGGGAAGTGAGATCAGCAGCTGACGGCGTCAGCCGAACGCGTTCCTGATCACGGCACTCCGTCGGGCGGGACAGCGAGACTGAGGAGTGAAGGACCGGGTGACGCACTCGTTGAGGCACATCTTGCGCCGGGCTGTGCAAACGCCTCGCGAAGCAGCGTCAAATGAACTGCAAAGATCGAAATCAGCTCGCGGGAAGTGGCTCGAGGGGTGCCAATTCAATTGCGCACTGCACAGTGTCGCCAGAGACGATGTCGAACGCAAGGATCGATCCCGCGTCGGCGATGTCGGAGCGTCCGGCCTCGATCGCCGCGTGCGCTGCAGCCGGTGCAGACACGGTCAGACGGGACACCGATGCCCGCTGGGTGACCTTCGCTTCCGTCTTTGCGCGTCGAACTTGGGCGACGATCTCACAGACCACGTCCAGCAGCTCGGCATCGCCACCGCTGTCCTCCGCCGCCGGCCATGCCGCGAGATGGATGGAGCCCGCGTTCCACCAGCTCCACACCTCTTCGGTGGTGAACGGGATGAACGGAGCGAACATCCGCTGCAGCGTGCCCAGCGCGGTACGCAGGGCGACGCGCGCGCTGGCGGCAGCGCCGGGGT
>JAOBWQ010000267.1 GCA_025463425.1 Ilumatobacteraceae bacterium
TCAGGAACATCCTGTCCAAGCACGGCAAGCTCAACGGCTCGGCGGACAGCATCGACGAGGACAAGAGCCTCTACAGCGCTGGACTGACCTCGCACGCCAGCGTCAACGTGATGCTCGCGCTCGAGGACGAGTTCGACATCGAGTTCCCCGAGCGGATGCTGACCCGCTCGACGTTCGAGACCGTCGCCAACCTGAAGTCGGCGCTGGACTCCCTGCTCGGCGAGGAAACGTCGGTCTGATGCCCCTCGTCACCGAGATCTCCCCGGCGGGTCGCGATCTGCTCGGCATCGCCACTCGCATCGGCGAGGAGATCGCTGCGCCCCACGCCGATGACGTCGACGCGAACGCACGGTTTCCCCACGAATCGATCCAGGCGATGCGCGACGGCGGACTGCTCGGCGCGTTCGTGCCCGAGCGCTTCGGCGGCGGCGGTTGCTCGATCACCGATCTCTCACTGATCTGCACCGAGCTGGGCAAGCACTGCGGCTCGTCGGCGATGATCTTCGCGATGCACCAGATCCAGGTGGCGTGCATCGTCGACTCCTGCCAGGGCCTGCCCTACTTCGACGACCTGCTCGCAGAGATCGCCAGCGCCGGTCGTTTGATCGCTTCGGCCACCACCGAGGCCGGCATCGGTGGCAACGTGCGCTCCAGCATCTGCGCCGTCGAGTACGACGGCGAGAAGATCAGCCTCCGCAAGCAGGCGTCGGTGATCTCCTACGGTGCCTACGTCGACGACATCCTCGTCACCGCGCGCCGCGATCCGGACGCTGCGGCCAGCGATCAGGTGATCGTCCACGTCCAGCGGCCCAACCTGACGCTCGACAACCAGATCGACGAGTGGGACACGCTCGGCATGCGTGGCACGTGCTCGGTCGGCTTCGAGCTCTACGCCACGGGCACCGTCGATCAGATCCTGCCCCGCCCCTACGCCGAGGTCTCGGCCGGCACGATGCTGCCCGTCACCCACATCACCTGGGCATCGCTCTGGCTCGGCATCGCCGAGCACGCCGTGCGCAAGGCCCGTGCAGTCGTGCGCGCCGCGGCGCGCAAGCAGCCGGGCACCCTGCCGCCGAGCGCGCGTCACCTCGCCACAGTGGTCGGCCAGCTCGACCGCTTCCGAGCCCTGGTGGCCGCCTGCGTGCGCGACTACGAGCTGGCCCGTGTCGATCCCGCGATCGGGGCGTCGATGGCGTTCACGATCCAGATGAACAACCTCAAGCTGCTCGCCTCCACGGACGTGTTCGCGATCGTGCACGCGTCGCTGGAGATCTGCGGCCTCAGCGCGTATCGCAACGGCACGGAGTTCTCGCTCGGCCGGCAGCTGCGCGACGCCAAGAGTGCATCGCTGATGGTCCACAACGACCGCATCCTCGACCACAACGCAAGCTTGCTCTGCATCCTGAAGGACTGATCACACCATGTCTCCCGACGACCTCCTCCTGGCTCACGCCGACCTGCGCGATCGCCTCTTCGCGGCCAAGCTGCTGATCCCGAGCGGCGTCGACGGCCTCTACGGCCGCAGTGCGATCTTCGAGAGCGTGCTGCAAGGGGTCGATGCCGCGGCGTACGCGCTGGGTCTCGCCGATGAGCCGACGGTGATGTGGTTCCCGCCGATGATCCCGCGCACCACGTTCGAAGCGGTCGACTACCTGCGCAACTTCCCTCAGTTGTGCGGTCCGGTGTTCACGTTCACCGGTGACAACAAGGCCCACTCCGAGCTCGTCCGCCGCTTGGACGAGCACGAGGACTACTCGTCGAGTCTGGAGCTCAGCGAGGTCGCGCTCACCCCGGCGTGCTGCTATCCGGTCTACCCATCGCTCGCCGGGCAACTCGGGGAAGACGAGGGCATCTACTCCACGATGGGCTACTGCTTCCGGCACGAGCCATCGGTCGACCCGATGCGGCTGCAGGCGTTCCGTCAGCGCGAGCACGTCCGGGTCGGCACGCCCGATCAAGTGCTCGACTGGCGTGAGGTCTGGGTCGACCGGATCCCGAAGCTGCTCGAATCGATCGGCCTGGAGTTCCGCTCCGACTTCGCCAACGATCCGTTCTTCGGCCGGGCTGGGCGGCTGATGTCGATGAGCCAGCGCGAGCAGCAGCTCAAGATCGAGTGGCTGGTGCCCGTGTTCGGCGAAGAGGATCCGACCGCGTGCGTCTCCGCGAACTACCACCAGAACCACTTCGGCGAGCTCTTCGGCATCACCACCCCCGACGCCGCGGAAGCCCACTCCGGCTGTGTCGGCTTCGGGCTCGAGCGCTGCGCCGTCGCGTTGTTCGCCGCCCACGGCACCGACGTCGCGCAGTGGCCCGACTCGGTCACGAAGGTCATCTGGCCGTGAGCACCGACCTCACCGCGAACCCGCGGCTGGTGATGCCCACCGCCGCGTCACACGAACCGCATCAACTGCACGCGCACGACCGGATCTGGCCGGAGACCAACTGCTACGTCGACCTGTGGATCGAGCTGCTGCACGCGATCGGCGCCGATCCGATGGCGGCGCTGGCGTTCACGGTCAGCGCCGGCTTCGACGGCGAGCAGTGGGAGTTCTTCAAGTTCCCGCCCGAGGACCTCCGCTTCGCCTACGGCATCGAGGTGAGCGAGCTGAACATCTGGCGCAGCGTCGAGGAGCACGTCGTCACCCATCTCGAGCTCGGTCATCTGATGACCATCGAGTCCGATGCGATGCACCTGCCCGACACGGCCGGCGATTCCTACGGCCTGCAGCACCAGAAGACCACGATTGCGCCGAGCCGGATCGACCCCGAGGCGCGG
>JAOBWQ010000339.1 GCA_025463425.1 Ilumatobacteraceae bacterium
GACTCGCTGTAGAGCGGACAACCCGTCAGCAGGGGTCGGCGGGAGCGGTCCAGGTCTCGGTCGTCTCCTCCCCGACCACACCGTTGGTGTAGACGGGACGGATGCGGATCGTCCGCGAGTTCGACGCGGGCACGTTGAGCGGCGTGTAGTTCGTCGCGTCGGGTGCCGTCATCAACGCGAACTGGGTGTAGGTGAGGTCGAAACCCTGGTAGGCGAAGTCGTACCAGGCCAGGCCGGGCAGGTCGCCGGGCCACACGGGACGGATCACCCAGCCGGCGCCGGGCACGGGGCACGACACGCTGAACCCCAACGACGTCGCGCCCACCGACGTCGTGCTGGTCGAGGCCGCGACGGTGTCGGGCTCGGTGGTGGTTGTCGTCAGCGGAGCGGTCGTGGTGGGCGGGTTGGCGGCGATCTCGCGCGCCGTCTTCGCGGTCTTGCTGGAGACGCTCCACACGATGAACACTGCGGCGGCGACGCCCGCCACGGCCATGACCGCGAAGGCCAGTCGACGCGGCCATCGACGCGCCTTCGGCTCGCGCAGGGGGCGGGTGAACTGTTCCGGACCGGGGATCGACGGGATCGTGCTGACCACCGCGGTCTGGCCGGTGGCGTCGTCGTAGGCGCGGTCGTCGTCGGGCGACGGCGCCCAGTTCTGGTCGAGCTCGTGCGGGCTGACCCAGCCGACCTGCACCTCTCCGGTGTCCGGTGACCCACTGCGCGCAACGGCCAAACTGCCGGCGATCTCGAGGATCCGTTGCACCTCGACGGTGGACATCGTCGCGTGGGTGGACCGGACGATCGTGTGCAGCACCGACACTCGGCAGACGATGACGCTGCCCAAGGTCGTGACCGGCTGTGGCAGAACGGCGTCGACGAAGCACATCACCGGCACGACATCCTGGCCGAGGAGGTTGCCGAGGCTCTCCGCTTCCCAGACGAGCGTCTCGAGCTTGTCGACGATCGGGAACCTGCCGTGCCACAACATCTTCTTGCTGTAGACGAGGTGGCCCGAGTACCGCTTCGCATCGACGAGGTAGAGACCACCGTTGCCGATCACGAGGTGGTCGAGGCGGGTGCCCTCGGCGTCGATGACGAGGTCGTGGAGCACCGTGAAACCAGGCGGAAGTTCGTCCAGCTTGCGCCGGATCGAGGGCTCGAGCGCGGCGCCGCTCTCCCAGACCGTCGCCTGGCGGGCGAGCTTGTCGGAGCGCGACCGCAGCCGGTCGGCGCGTTGCTGGGCTGATGCGCCGCCCGTCAGCTTCCATTTTCGCGGCACGGATCAATCGTAGGCGCTCGGTTCGCGCCCGACGTGGCAGTAGGTTTGACGCTGCTCGCGGCGACAGGGGAATCGAGTTGGAGACGTTCGAAGGCCGCGTCGCGGTGATCACCGGCGCGGCGAGTGGCATCGGCCTCGCCTACGCCCAGCTGCTCGGCGGGCTCGGCATGCACCTCGTGCTCGCCGACATCGAGGTCGGTGCGCTGCAGGCGGCTCGCGACTCGATCGGTGATCACGCCGCGTCCGTGTCGACCGTCGTCTGCGACGTCAGCGACGGCTCGTCCGTGTCGGCACTTGCAGATGCAACCTTCGACACGCACCACACGGTGCACCTCCTCTGCAACAACGCCGGCGTCAGCGTCACCCGTTCGCTGATCACCGCGACGACAGCCGACTGGCAGTGGATGCTCGGTGTCAACGTGTGGGGCGTCATCCACGGGATCCAGAGCTTCGTCCCGCGCATGATCGAGCGCGGCGAGCCGGGCCACGTCGTCAACACGTGTTCGATCGCGAGTTGGACCGTGATGCCGGGCTACGGCATGTACTCAGCCACCAAGCACGCCACGGCGGCCATCTCCGAGGCGTTGCTCGGTGACCTCCAAGCGGCGGGCGCAGCGATCGGCGTCACCGCGGTGTGTCCATCGCTCGTGCGCACGCGGCTGTTCAGCGCCGACCGCAACCGGCCCGAGGACCTGCGCGACGATCCGGGCACGGATGGGCCGTCCTCCAGCGACGAGCAGGACCGCATCGATGCGATCACCGACGGCATCCAGACGCCCGCCGACGTCGCGGCGGTGATGCTCGAGGGTGTGCGCGCCGACCAGCTGTGGGTCTTCCCGAACCGCGACCGTCTCGACTTCGTCCGCCAACGCTTCGACCGCATCCTCAGCTGAACCACGGCCATGCGCGCCATACGGCGAACTGTGTACGCCATCGCTCCTACATGGAGCATTTGCGTACGCAGTTCGTCGTTCAGGATCGGCGTGCGAGCGAGCGGCGCAGGTGGGCGACGATCGACGCGGGGCGATCCAGGTCGCGCCACCACACGTCGATGATGTCCCACCCGAGGTCCGTCAAGGTTCGTTTGCGGAGCTCATCGCGGTACTGCGCCTCCGCCGAGCCGTGCCACTCCCAGCTCTGGCACTCCACGCCAACCTTGCGCGACGGATCCGCGAGGTCGAGATCGGCGAGGTGGGTTCCGTCGACGTCGTAGATCGGCCACTCGTCGACGAGGACGATGCCCTCGAGATCGAAGATGTCCTTCGCCATCCGCTGGAACCAGCTACGCGGCAACCGTTGATCGACGCGCTCTTGCAGAAGCTTCAGCATCTCGCTCGGACCACTGACACCTCGTCCCTTCCAGCGGCGAAATGTGTCGCCCAGCCAGCGCGGATGGAAGCCGTCTCGTAGCGCGCCATCGAGCGCCTGGGCTGCGCTGAGGTCGCCGTTCGCGGCGAGGTGGATCATCGTCACCGGCAGCGTCGTCACCGGGATCCTGTCGATGGTGTGTCGGTCCTTCGCGGACAGCATCCGGGATCGCCGAACGGTGACGCCGTCGAGCTCGCGTGGATGCCGTGACATCGACACGATCACCTCGATCACAGTGGTCCGCTGGTAGCCATCGCAGCGGTGTAGGCGAGCGGCCGTTCGGCCAGCAGACATGGAGCCCGGCACTGCCAAGGTCGCCGCCATCGCAGCCTGCTCGAACGTCGGTTGCGAGCCGGCGACGGCGATCACGCTGGGTTGCACTCGCCTCCAAGCTCCCTCCGCCACCAACCTGTTCTGCACCTTGAGGCTCACGCCCAACGCGCGAACTTGCCGATCAGCGGCCAGGCCGTGCTGCGCACCGAACAGCCGAGCCAGTTCATGTGACGTCTCCTCTGCCATGCGGCACTGGGTGCTTCGAGGAGCCTCGATGCGGAAAACGTCAGGTGATCGGACAGCTGCCGCCGTCGGCCATCAGGGTGTTGCCGGTGAGGTAGCGGGAGTCGTCGGAGAGGAGGAAGCGGACGATCGGTCCGACGTCGGCGGCGGGGTCACCCATCCGGCCGAGGGGGTTGCGGCCGAGGACGCGGGCGGCCATCTCGGGGTCCATCTCGAACGCGCGCCCCATCGCCGGCGTGCCGGCAAGCGGTGCGACGCAGTTGATCCGCACGCCGTGAGGGCCCCACTCCCGAGCGAGGCCGCGGACGATGCCACGCTGCGCAGCTTTCACTGCGGCGTACACGCTGAGCTTGGCCTTGCCCTCGAAGCCGGCCTCCGAGGTCAGCACCACGAACGACCCCATCGACTGCTGCAGGTGCGGGTACGTGGCAAGGGCGAGCAGGTACAGGCCGCGGAGCGAGACGGCGACGTGGTCCTCGAGCTCGGCCAATGGCACGTCCGTGAACACGACCGGCTTCGGTGACAGACCACTGGTCGCGTTGTGCACCACGCCGTCGAGGCGGCCGGACGTCTCGACGATCGTCGCGACGACGCGATCGAGATCGGCCGCAACCGAGGCGTCGCACTCCACGAAGTGCCCGACCCCACCACGCGCGGTCACCTCGGCTGCGACGTGCTCGCCTTCGACGCGACGGCGGGCAGCGATCCAGACCGTCCAGCCGAGCTCGGCGCACGCGTGCGCGATCCCGCGGCCCACGCCGCCACTGGCGCCGGTGATCAGCACCACCCGCGTGCTGGCGCCGGCGGTCATCGCCAGCTCCTCCCGCAGTCGACGTGCACGACGGTGCCGGTGACGCCACCGACGCCGGCTCCCAGCAGCATCGCCACCGCGTCGGTGACCTCGACGTCGATCCGCCCTGGGTATGCGGACAGTGGCGGAGCGGGCGCGATCGGATGCGAGGGCGCAACGCGAGCCGGCGTCGTGACGGCGTTGACGCGCACGCCGCGGGGCCCCTCGGACCGAGCCAGCGAACGGACGAGCGCCTCGACCGCGTCGGCACCGCCGCATTCCGGGGCCCATCCGGCGGCGTCGAGGGGCGATGGTCGTTCCACCAACGCGACGATCGTGCCGCCGTCGGCGCAACGCGATGCGGCCACGCCCAACGCTGCGTACCACGCCACGAACGGCCACTCGGACCGACGCGCGAAGTCGGCGGGCGACATCGACGTCAACGGTGCCGAAGCTTGGGTGGCGGGCCAGACCGCGACCACGACCGCCGCCGTCCGCGACTCGGTCGACGCTGCCTCGCGCCACTGCTCGAGCACATCGACATCTGCCCACGCCGCGTCGAACCCGACGGTGTCGTTCCCCACGGGACAGACCGGCACCGGCAGGAGCTCGGCGGAGAGCGCGTCACGCAGCCCGTGCAAGACGTCGACCGGCGATGCGATCAGCAGCGTGCCGGTGGTGGTCGCGCGGGCTGTCACGGCAGCGTGTACCCGCCGTCGATCGGCATCGCCACGCCGACCACGAACGACGATGCCGGCGACGCCAACCACAGTACGGCTTCGGCGATCTCGTCGGCGTCGGCGATGCGACCGATCGGGTGCAGCGCAGCGACCTGGGCCTCGGCCTCGGCACTGCCGTTGATCCACTCGTCGACCATCCGCGACCGCGCTGTGCCGGGGCAGATCGCGTTGATGCGGATGCCCTGGGTGATGTACTCCAACGCGGCCGTCTTGGTCAGCCCGATCACGCCGTGCTTGGCGGCGACGTAGTTGGCCATGCCCGGAAACCCGATCAGCCCGGCCCCCGACGAGGTGTTGACGATCGCGCCACCGCCACGGGCCAGCATGGCCGGTACCTCGTGCTTGATCCCGTAGAACACGCCGGACAGCATCACCGCGATGCCGCGCTCCCACGTCTCGTCCGGCATGTCGGCGATGTTGGCGCCGGCGCCGACGATGCCTGCGTTGTTGTGCGCGATGTCGAGCCCGCCGTACATCGACACCGTCGCGTCGACCATCGCCTTCACCGATGCAGAGTCGGCGACGTCGACGTGCACGGCGCTCGCGACACCACCTGCGTCGGTGATCATCGCGACCGTCTCGTGCGCACCTTCGAGGTCGATGTCCGCGACGACCACGCTCGCTCCCGCCGCGGCGAACTTGCGCGCGGTCGCACGTCCGATCCCGCTGGCGGCGCCGGTGATGGCGACCACCTTGCCGTCGAAGTCGTATTGCGGCATGCCGGCATCCCCTCGCGTCGCCGCAAAACTAACGGTTGTTCGGCACCTGAGCCAAGGCGGACTCGCTGTTCCGATCGGCACTGCCCGTTGGTCAGCCGGTAGAACGACTCGGTGAAGTTCTCGTTCTCGCTGCCCGTGCTGCGCGATGCCACAGCGCGCGATCCGTTCCACCAGACCTACGCGTTGGCGGCGATCGCCGAGGAGCATGGCTTCGACACCGCGACCATCGGCCACCACCACTTCATGCCCGGCAACCAAGCAGATCCGCTGACGTTCCTGGCCACCGTCGCGGCACGCACCGACGTGCTGCGCGTGGGCACCGGCATCTTCCAGCTGCCCATCCACCACCCGGTGCGAGTTGCGGAACAGGTCGCCACGATCGACCAGATGTCGAACGGGCGGGTGTCGCTCGGCGTGGGGATGGGCTGGTGGCCGAAGGAGTACGAGGTGCACGGCTCGGTGTTCCTCCAGCGCGGCGCTCGCATGGAGGAGGCTCTGGAGATCCTCCGCCTCGTCTGGACCACGGAGGACGCGACGTGGAACGGGCGGTTCCATCAGTTCGAGGACCTCACCGTCCACCCCCGCCCCGTGCAGTCACCGCACCCGCCGATCTGGGTGGCCGGCGTCGCACCTGCGGCGGTCGATCGTGCCGCACGGCTCGGCGACGCCTGGTTGTGGGGACCGGTGCAATCGCTGTCGACCGGCCAGCACTGCCTCGACCAGTACCGTGCGGCATCCGCGGCGAACGGCCGACCCGCAGACTGGATCCTGCGCCGTTACGCGTGGCTCGGCGCGGACCGCCGGCAGGTCGAGCAGGAGGTCCTGCCCGCCTACGTG
>JAOBWQ010000341.1 GCA_025463425.1 Ilumatobacteraceae bacterium
CACGGCCGCACCCACATGGCGATGGCGATGACGACGTCGAAGACGGGCTACCGCGCCGGCCACGC
Source organism: Ilumatobacteraceae bacterium (assembly GCA_025463425.1). Classification (GTDB taxonomy): domain Bacteria; phylum Actinomycetota; class Acidimicrobiia; order Acidimicrobiales; family Ilumatobacteraceae; genus WLMZ01. Next base: position 66 of record JAOBWQ010000341.1, read on the forward strand.
GCCGCTGCCGGCAGGCATCTACGTCGCGCCGTTCCCCGATCCACTCGCGGCGGATCAGGACGTCGAGGTCGCCCGCGCGCTGCACGGCCTCGACCACCTGCTCAAGTCGATGACGGCGCCGGAGGAGACCGCGGCGATGATCCTCGAGCCGGTGCTCGGCGAAGGTGGCTACATCCCCGCCCCGCCGGCGTTCATCGCCGGCCTGGTCGAGCGGTGCCAGGCGCACGGGATCCTGTTCATCGCCGACGAGGTGCAGAGTGGCTTCGGCCGGACCGGGAAGCTGTTCGCCGTCGAGCACTACGGCATCCAGCCCGACATCATCTGCATGGCCAAGGGCATCGCCTCCGGCTTCCCGTTCGCCGCGCTGGGCACCACCGCCGCGCTCGATGCGAAGTGGACCAAGGGCAGCCACGGAGGCACCTATGGCGGCAACGCCATCGGTTGCGCCGCGGCGTTGGCGACGATCGAGATCATGGAGGATCCGGCCTTCCTCCAGAACGTCCGCGATCGCGGTCAGCAGTTGATGGAGGGCCTGCGAGAGCTGCAACGGCACGACGGCGGCATCACCCAGATCCGTGGCCTCGGCTTGATGGTCGGCACCGAGCTCGCCGATGCGGGCCGCGTGGCGGCGATCCAGAAGCACTGCCTCGAGGAGGGTCGGATGATCCTGATGAACGCCGGCACCTACGGCACGACCTTGCGGTGGATGCCGCCACTGGTCGTCAACGAGCACGAGATCGAGATCGGCCTCGGTGCGTTCGAGGCCGCGTTGAAGGCCACCGCGTAATGGCCGCGCCGGACCCCGAACGACTCGCGGTCTGGCGCTCACTCCGTACGGCGCACTCCCGTCTCGACCGAGCCCTGACCGACGCGCTGCGGACCGAACGTGAGCTCCCGTTGACGTGGTTCGAGACGATGAACGCGCTGCAGGACGCGGGCGGCAAGATGCGCGTGATGGAGTTGGCCGAGCTCCTCGTCGCCAGCCCGTCCAGCCTTTCCCGGCAGCTGAACGGGATGGAGGACGAAGGCCTGATCCGCCGCGACCGCGCCGATCCCGACGATCAGCGCGTCGTCGTGATCGTGCTGACCAAGGACGGTCGCGCGGCCTGGCGGCGGGCCAGCACCACCTACCACCGCGTGCTCAAGCGGTTCTTCCTGAGCAAGCTCACCGAGTCCGACGTCGCCGGCGTCCAGCGCGCCCTGACCAAGGTCATCGACGAGTTCGACTGAAGTGGCGCGGATCGGAAGCGGAGGGCCAGACTCGTGCCTCCGCCACCGGGGAGTCCGAAATGCCCACAGCCGTCATCGTCGATGCCATCCGGACACCGCTCGGGCGCCGCAACGGGCGCCTGAAGGACTGGCATCCGGTCGACCTCGCAGCGGAGACGTTGCGGGCGCTCGTCGATCGCACCGGTCTCGATCCCGTGCTGGTCGACGACGTCGTCATGGGGTGCGTGATGCAGGTCGGCGAGCAGGCCGCGAACATCGGTCGCAACGCAGTGCTGGCGGCGGGCTGGCCGGACTCCGTGCCGGGCACAACGATCGATCGGCAGTGCGGTTCGTCGCAGCAGGCAGCCCACTTCGCCGCCCAGGGTGTCATCGCCGGCGCGTACGACGTCGTGGTCGCAGCGGGTGTCGAGGTGATGACGCGGGTGCCGATGGGCGCATCGTTCATGGACGCCAAGTTCGGCTTCCCGTTCGGTCCGACGATCGCTGATCGCTACCAGTCCGATGGCGGGCTGGTGCCCCAGGGCATGTCGGCGGAGATGATCGCCGACCGTTGGGAGATCAGTCGCGAGGCGATGGACGAGTACAGCGTGCGCAGCCAACAGCGCGCCGCACTGGCCATCACAGAGGGCCGCTTCGAGCGCGAGATCGTGCCGGTGATCGACGCCGTCGGCAAGATCATGCGGGTCGACGAGGGTCCGCGCCCGACATCGATGGAGTCGCTGGGCAAGCTCAAGCCGGCCTTCCGCGCCGAGGACGACGGCGGCCGGGTGACAGCCGGCAACTCGTCGCAGATCTCCGACGGCGCGGCGGCGATCCTCATCATGAGCGAGGACCGGGCCGCCTCGCTCGGGCTCACTCCGCGTGCCCGCTTCGTCGACTTCGCCCTCGCCGGCACCGATCCGCGGTACATGCTCACCGCGCCGATCCCCGCCACCCGCAAGGTGCTCGAGCGCGCTGGACGGACCATCGACGAGATGGACGTGATCGAGATGAACGAAGCGTTCGCCTCGGTGGTCCTCGCCTGGCAGCAGGAACTGCACCCGGACATGGACCGGGTCAACGTCAACGGTGGAGCGATCGCGCTCGGGCATCCGCTCGGCTGCTCCGGAGCACGCCTGATGACGACCCTGCTCCACGAGCTGGAGCGCACCGGCGGTCGCTACGGCCTGCAGACGATGTGCGAGGGCGGAGGGATGGCCAACGCGACGGTGATCGAACGGTTGGGCTGATGCGGGGCCGGTAGCCTTGGCGCATGCCGGCGCTGACGACCATCCTGTGGGTGTTCAGCGCCGTGGTGTTCGGGTTCGTCCTGTGGAAAACGGGGATCGGCATGCTGCGCAGCATGACGACACCGCTGCCCGGGCCGCCCCCAACAGGCGAGATGCGCCGGATCAACGTCAAGTACCGCTGCAGCGTCTGTGGGCTGGAGCTGAAGATGACGTTGGCGCCCGATGAGGACCCACCCCCACCGCGTCACTGCCTCGAAGACATGGACCTTGTCGCCCCGATCGAGTGACCTGAGTTTGTCCACACTCTGTGGATAAACATGTTGAGAAACAACATGGTTGTAATTCAGTGAACGTGGGTACTCAGTGCCACTTCGTGGCCGTGTACAGGCCCGACAGCACGAATGCCAGCCCGGCGAACACCAGCCAGTTGCCGACGGAATCGGACAGCAGGTACCGGGCGAGGATCGCCCCCACGCCGATCGCGAAGAACACCAACATCAGCACCGGCAGCCAACGCGGGCTCTCGCGCACCGAATGCGGGATCGGCGGGGTGTAGCGCGACGACGGCGTCACGCCGGCCGTCGCCGAGGTGCGCGTGCTGGTGCCCGACCCGATCGGCGCAGCGCTGGCGCGGGGGAGCTGACCCGGCTTGGTGCCCTTGGGGGTTACTCGTCCGCCGGTTCTGCGCTTAGGTGGTGCCACGAAAAAGCGAGTCTACGGCAAGAACGCGTTCGACACGACTGCGCCGGACCGGGCAGGCTGTCGGCGTGACACGCGTTCTGGTGCTCGACAGCTACGACAGCTTCGTCTACAACCTCGTCCAGTACCTCGGTGAGCTCGGGGCCGATCCGATCGTGCACCGCAACGACGCGCTCACGGTCGAAGAAGCTGTGGCCCTCGAACCGGATGCGGTGCTGCTGTCGCCCGGCCCCGGCCGCCCCGAGGACGCCGGCATCCTCTGCGCGTGTGTGCCGGCCTTCGCCCAGCGTGGGATCCCGGTGCTGGGCGTGTGCCTCGGCCACCAGGGCATTGGTCAGGTCTTCGGCGCCACCGTGGTCCGTGCACCGGAGCTGATGCACGGCAAGACCAGCGTCATTCGCCACCACGGAGTCGGTGTCTTCGCCGGTCTGCCCAACCCGTTGACTGCGACGCGCTACCACTCGTTGGTGATCGATCCAGCGACGGTCCCGGACTCACTCGAGGTCACCGCCACGACCGACGACGGCATCATCATGGGCGTCCGTCACCGTGAGCTCCCGGTCCAGGGTGTGCAGTTCCATCCGGAGAGCATCCTCACCGCTGCCGGTCACGACCTGCTCCGCAACTTCCTGGCCGGGGCCCGCCAGCCCGTCTGAGCGACGTCGCCTCGACGCTGGGCGAGGTCAGGTGCTCGGCGTCGGTGACGTCGTGGTCGGCGCCGACGCAGTCGTCGTCGTCGCCTGAGGTTGTGTCGTCTGCGGCACAGTGGTCTGCGGCGCGGTCGTCGGCGGAGGCAGGGTGGTCGGCGGGATCGTCGTGGCCGGGATGGTCGTCGCCTGAGGCAGGGCGCGGCCGACGACCAGACCGATCTTCGAGCTCGAGTTGACCTTCTGGCCGACGTTGATGCTCTGGCTGATCACGCGGTTGTCGTTGACGCTGCCGAACGGGAAGTCCTGGTAGGTGATCGGGTCGCCGATCAGGCCGATCTGAGCCAGCTTGTCCTGGGCGCGGTCGATCAGCAGGCCGGTCAGCAACGGCACCTGGACCTGGACGGGTCCGGTGCTGATGTACAGCGTGATCGCGCTGCCCTTGTCGACCACGGTGTCGGCGGCGGGATCGGTGCGGATCACCGAACCGACGGGCACGGTGTCGTTGGCTTCGTCGGCCGTGGTGACGACGAGGTTGTAGGGCTCGCCGGACAGCAACGACTTGGCGGTGTCCGACGGCGTGCCGAGCACGTTCACGACGCTGACCTTGCCCTTGCCCTGTGACACGGTGAGGTTCACCGCGGTGCCCTGCTTCTCCGGGGTCAGCGCGACGGGGTCCTGGCTGATCACCTGGCCGATCGGCACGCTGTTGTCCTGGACCTCGGTCACCGTGCCCGCCAGGAAGCCCGCGCCGGTGAGGATGTCCTTGGCGTCGGCGACGGCATGACCGGTGACGTCGGGGACGGGGAGCAGCTCGCTCTTCGGGTTGAAGTAGAGCGTGATCTCCTGGTCCTTGCTGACGATCACGCCGGGTGCCGGAACGGTCTGGTAGACGACGCCTTCGGATGCCTCGGGATCGGGCTGGGCGACGCTGACCGGTTTCAGGCCCGCGTCGAGGATCTTCTGGGTGGCGACGTCGACGGGCAGGTTGGTGACGTCGATCAAGCCGAACGAGGTCTTCGCGTCCTTGTTGTTCAGCGCCTTGAAGAGCAAGAACCCCCCGACGGCGAGGACGACGATCGCGATGAAGGCAGCGATGCCCCACCAACCGCGGCGCTGCGGTGGGTCGTAGTACACGGCTTCGTTCGATCCGGTCGGGTAACCGGTGCGGGCCCCTGCGACGGTGCGCGCGCCGGTGCCGGTGGACAGTGGCACGCCACCGGTGCGCGGCACAGCGGCCGTTGCACTGGCGTAGGCGCCGACTCCTGTGGTCGTGTTCGTCGCGCCCACCGCACCGGTGTTCGGCCGCGGCGGCGTGACCGTGCGGGCCACGGTGGTGCCACCGGGCGTGGGCCCTTTCGAGCCGGCGCCGGCGACCGTGCCGGCGAGTGCCTTGACCGGTTCGCCGTTGCGGAACCGGCGGAGGTCGTCGCGCAGCGAATCACCGTCGGGATAGCGGATCGCCGGGTTCTTGGCGAGCAGCTTGGCGACGATCGCCTCGTACGGCCGGGGCACGTCGGGGGCCAGCTGGTTGAGCGGCTGTGGGTTCTCGTGGACCTGCTTGTAGGCGATGGCCACGGGGTTGTCGCCGGCGAACGGGGGGCGGCCGCCGACCATCTCGTACATCACGATGCCGAGCGAGTACAGGTCGCTCCGCGGGTCGGGTTGCGCGCCCTGCGCCTGCTCCGGCGAGAAGTATGTGGCCGTGCCCATCACCAGACCGACCTGGGTGAGGTTGCTGTCGGCCGCCGAGTTCATGGCCCGGGCGATGCCGAAGTCGGCCACCTTCACCTGGCCACTGGAGCCGATGAGGATGTTCGCCGGCTTGATGTCCCGATGGACCACACCGTTGCGATGCGCGAACGCCAGCGCGGCCGAGACCTCGCTGGCGATCTCCGCGGCCTGCACCGGCGAGACGCGTCCGTTGGAGCGCACGATGTCGGCGAGGGTGCGGCCTTCGACGTACTCCATCGCGATGAAGTAGGTGCCGCCGTACTTGCCCCAGTCGTACACGCTGACGATGTTCGGGTGGTTCAGCGCGGCGGCCGACTGCGCCTCGCGCCGGAAGCGTTCGACGAAGTTCGGGTCGGTGGCGAACTCGGCGAAGAGGACCTTGATCGCGACAGAGCGGTCGAGCAGGAGATCGCGCGCGAGGAGGACGTCGGCCATGCCGCCGCGTCCGATGCGTTGCTGGATCTCGTAACGGTCGTTGAGGACCGTGCGCTCACCATGGTTCGTCACGTGTTGCCTACTTCGCGACGCGCACCGCGGTGGGTGAGCGGCGTCTTCTGATTCTGTAGCGCCTGAAAGCGCTCATCGAGGATACCGACCGCGCGCGCACAGTGTCCCGTCGCCCTGCAGTTCACGAGCGTCATCCGAGCGGGTGCGCGAGCGCGTAGTCGAGGATGGTCTTGGCGATCGGTCCGGCCAGCTTGCCGCCTGTGCCGGAGCTGATCTCGGCGTTGGTGCCCTTGAGGATGACGGCCACGGCGAACTGCGGTGCCGTGGCCGGAGCGAACGCGGCGATCCACGCATGCGAGCGCTGCGGCTGTCCCGTCGCGTTCAGCTGGGCGGTACCGGTCTTGGCCGCGGCCTGGATGCCGTTGTCGAGCTGCAAGCAGCACTTCGCGGTGCCGCGCTGGACGACGCCGATCATCAGGTCGGTCATCTTCAGCGCGGTCACCGGCGAGATCGGGGTCTTCCAGACCTTCGGTGCCGTCTGGTCGAGGACCTTGCCCTGGTGATCGAGCGTCGCCCCGACCACGTACGGCTGCATCTCCACCCCGCCGTTGGCGATCGTCGCCGCGATCATCGCCATCTGCAGCGGCACGACGAGGTCGTCGCCTTCGCCGAAGCCCTGGATCGCGAGCTTCGGGATCGCATCCTTGAAGTGGGCCTCGTCACCGAAGTACGAGGTCGTCCCGCCGGGAAGATCGAACGGGATCGGCTCACCGATACCCCACGCCTGAGTGCCGGCCACCATCTTGGGGACGCCGACATCAACGGCCGTCTGCGCGAACGCGGTGTTGCAGCTGCGCGCGAACACGGTACGCAGATCGCCACCGCAGATCTCACCCTCGAAGTTCTCGATCGGGTTCGTGGTCTGCGGCGGGGTGTACGTCTTGTCGTTGGTGAACATCGAGTCGAAGTCGACGACGTTGTTCTCCAGCGCCACGCTGGCAGTGATCATCTTGAACGTCGAGCCCGGCATGTAGCGCTCCTGGTAGGCGTTCGCCAGGGTCGGCTTGCCGGGCGCGGCGTTGAGGAAGGTCAGCACATCGCCGGCCTTCTTGTTGTCGTGGACGACGACCAGGTTCGGGTCGAAGGTCGGGTAGCTCCACATCGCCAGCACCGCCCCGGTCGAGGGGTTGAGCACGACCACACTGCCCTCGCGTTCGCCCAGTGCCGTCTTCGCGACGAGCTGCAGATCGGCGCGCACGGTGAGCTGGACCGAGCCGGTGGTGTCCTGGTTGCTGAAGATGGTGCCGAGCGCGCGCAGCTGCTGCTCGCCCGTCTCGCCGGCCAGCACGTCGCTGTACTTCTTCTCCACCTTCGTCGCGCCGTAGGCCTGGGTGTAGTAGCCGCTGATGTTCGCGAACAGATCGTTGGTGGGGTACTGGCGCTGGAACTTGATCGAGTCGCCGGGTGCCGATGGCACGGACTCGGCGATGGTCACGCCGTCGGCCGTGACGATCTTGCCGCGCGCCTTGTCGAAGTCGCGCAGGATCGCGCGGGTGTTGTCCGGGTTGTCGGCCAGCTCGGTGCGCTTGACGACCTGGAGCAGGTTGAGCTGCACGAACAGGATCAGGTAGCAGACGAGGAGCCCGGCGGCGAGGCGGCGGATCTGCTTGTTCATCCGGGCCTGCTCATCTGGGCC
>JAOBWQ010000351.1 GCA_025463425.1 Ilumatobacteraceae bacterium
CCGCTGGTGGCGTCGTAGATCCGGCTGATGACGTTGAACATCGTCGTCTTGCCGGCGCCGTTCGGGCCGATCAGCCCACAGATCTGACCTTCGTCGATCGTGAACGAAAGACCGTCGAGCGCGATGATCCCGCCGAATCGCACCGAGACGTCTTGAACCTCGAGCATTGCCATGCGTCCTGCCCCCTCACCGGATACGACTGGGCACGCTAGCCCAACGCGCGCTCGGCAAGTTCGGCTCTCAAGACCTCGATCTCTGCGGCGATCGCGGCACGCGTCTTGTCGCGCAGCATGTAGGTGTCGCGCATCGTCAACCCCTCGACCTCGATCGGCTCGAGCACGCGCACCTCGGCGGTGCTGTAGCCGAGGCGCCAGTCCTTCGGCCGCAAGGCGGTGTGACAGCCACTGACCGCGATCGGCAGGATCGGACAGCCGGTCTCGATCGCGAGGCGGAACGCACCGTTCTTGAACTTGCCGAGCTCGCCCGTGGTGCTGCGCGTGCCTTCCGCGAAGATGAGCACGCTGACCCTCTTGGCGAGACGGTCCTTGCACTGGTTCATCGCATCAGTGGCGCTGCTGATCTCGCCGCGGCTGAGGCGGATGTCGTCGGCCATCGCCATCAGCCAACCCACCGCCGGGATCTTGAACATCTCGACCTTGCTCAGCCACTTCATCTCGAACGGAAGGTGGCTGATCAGCAGGATGTCGACGAAGGACTCGTGGTTCGACACGATGATGTACGGCCGGCGCGGATCGTCGGGCATCGTGCCGCTGACCCGGAACGTCCACAGCGGGTTGATGAACTGGTGCACCACCGGCAGCTTGCGGAACAGGTAGCCGGCCCAGTAGTGGCCCTTGTCGAACGGAGCCGTCACGAGGCGCACGACGGCCACCATCGGCACCCACAACGCGACCCCGAGTCCGAACGTGAGCCACCACCACAGTGACAGCACCGTCCGTTGGATCTCACCACCGACGACTCGTTCGCGCAGGGAGCGCCGGCGCTTCTTCGGGGGCGCCGCAGTGGCGGGAGGAGGTGTCGGCTCGATCACGCTCACATGCTGCCATGCGATGCCGCCGGTTCCCACCCGACTCCGGCGTCCGGGCGAGCCGGCCGGCCTTTGGCCGAACCCATGCAATGAAACGGGGCCGGTGCTCCGGCGCCGTGCGGCCGCGGCGGCCAGCCGCATCGCTTGGTTCTGGGAGGCTGGCGTCGTCACGTTGGCGACTCCAGCCTCCCGAAGCCGCCCATCGGCGCTCGTTCTGCGATTCGCGCCGGGCGGGGATGTTCGTGTTTCGTCCCGCGGGTGGCCGAGTTGTCGCAGTGACAACCCAGCCACCCGTCCCACGAAACGAACCCTTCCCCGGGGCGAAGGCGGCCGCCGCAGCCGTCACCCACCACCGGGTCGCCCCCTTCATTGCGGGGTTCTGCGGGGGTCCAGTCGTGGGGCGGCCGATCAGTCGCCGATCACGACCTTGTCGGTGCCGGCTCGACCGAAGGTCTCCGGCGAGTACATCTCCTCGGCGCGGGTCGGCGGCACGACGAACGTGCCGGGGGTGGTCGCCGATGCGACGTAGGAGTAGTCGTAGACCCCGGCGCCGAGGTAGGTCGAGAACGCCTCGGCGCGGTCGTCGCGCAGGTTCTCGTGGTCGAACCAGGTGCCGTACCAGGGGCCGTACTCCGGGATGCCGGTGGGCCTCGCCGAGCCCACGATCACGTCACCGTTGCCCTGATCGGTGGGCACCGTCGTCGGCACGTCGGCCGTCGTGGCCAGGTCGGGGTTGAGGATCTCCAGCCCAGCGGGAAGCGGATCGATGAGGGCGTCGTGGGTGCGCTGGCTCTCGGCCACCATCGTCAGCCGGACCCGGACCCGCGCCCCGGCCTTGATGTGCCAGGTTCCATCGGCGTCGCGGCTGACGTCGGCCGGATCGTCGACGGCCTCGTAGGTGCGCACGACGGTGAAGCCGCGGTCGAGTGGATCGAGCTGGAGATCGGTCGGCGCGGTGCGGAGGCCGATCCGGTAGTACAACCGACCGGTTCCGTCCTTCTGGATGACGAGGCCGGCGCCCGTCGCAGTCGGGTCAGCGGCGAGGAGATCCGCGGTCGGGATGCTGAACCGCACCCGATCGGTGGATCGCCCGACGAACGAGTGGTCGCCGGCGAAGCGGTCCCCCAACCAGACCCGGGCGACGAAGTCCGGTGTCTGGCTCTCGAACGCATCGAAGTAGTGCTTCATCGCGAGCAGGATGAACGAGTTCTCCTGGATGTTGTCCCAGCGGCCGTTCTGGTCCTGCGCGGCCAGCAACCCGGCGACGACCTTGGGGATCATGTCACTCGTCGGTCGCACCGCGATGAGCGCATCGAGGATCAGACCATCGGTGCGTCGGTCCGAGCGGAGGGTCACGTAGTCGTCGTCGGCGACCGACGTCGTGAACGTGACGGCACCCGCGGTGTCGACGGCGCGGTTGTCGATGATCGTCTCGATCGCCTTGCTCGTCGTCGTGTCGTCGACCACCGGCCACAGCCACGCGATCGCGTCGAGGGGGAGGTCGTTGCGGCTGTCGAACAGCGTCTTGGCCTTCTCGGCATCACGGTCGCCACCGATCATCCGCACATCGAGGGCATAGGCACTCAGGCTGTCGCGGGCGTCCTGGCTGTAGTCGGCCGAGATGTGGCTCTCGATGTCGGCCAGGTAGAGCAGACCGACGTCGACGACGAACTGCGGCACGGTGAAGCCGTCGGCGCGGGCGACCAAGAGAGCGTGGAGGACCTCGATCGTGTTGAACGGATCCGAGGCGGGATCACCCGACCAGTAGGGGAAGCCGCCATCGCCGTCCTGCAACGGCACGAGCGCATCGATGTCGTCCTGAACGGTCTGGTTCAACACCTCCGGCGTCGGCAGGTCGGGTGCATCGAACGCAGCCAGGACGTCGCGGAGCGACGAGATCGCCAAGATGCGCGACGCCCTGGCGTCAGAGCTGTCATAGGGGTACTGGGAGATGTACAGCACAGCGTCGGTCAAAGCCTGCAGGGACGTCGACGAGGTCGTCACGTCCAGCGCACCGAACTCGGGGATCACGTCGGTGGGCGTGGCGACGGGCTGGTTGGTCGCCCCGTCGTCGATGACGCCGTAGGTCGCGAACGCTTCGGCGGTTGACGGCGTGTAGACCGGCAGTTCGATCGTGGCCGCGTCCGACGCGTCGCCGCTGGTGGCCGCGACGCGGAACCGGGCGGTGCCGGCCAGTGCGGCCGAGACCGGGAAGCGGACCTCGACCCGGTCGTTCGCCGGGACGGTGACTCGCTGGCCGGTGCCCGCGGTTCCGCTGGAGTCGGGAAGGGTCAGGTTGTCGGTCTGCAGGACGACATCGACGTCCATCGGTGCGTCGGTCTGGTTCTGGACGACGACTGGAAGTTCGAACGTGTCGCCGAAGTTCAAGAAGCGGGGCGCCGAGGGCCGCACCTGCAGCGGCAGCCGGGCGGTGATGTTCGCCTCGGCCGAGCCGAACGTGTCGGCCCCTGCGACCGCGACGACCATCACCCGGTAGCGGGTGAGGTTGTCCGGCAGCGGCACGTCGATGCTGGCGTGTCCGTCGGCGTCGGTGAGAACGGACGGCTCGAACACGGCGAGTGCGTCGAAGTTGGTGCGCACGTCGATCGCCCCGCCGTTCGCTCCGGTGGCGTCGCCGTCGGCGGCCGGGTTGACGCTCTTTCCGCCCGAGGCGGTGTCGAACGTGTCGGACGACGGCACGGTGGTCTCCGGTGTGCCGGCGGAGAGTGCCGGCTGTGCCTCGGCCGTCGTGGCCGCGGTCGTGTCGGCGGTGCCATTGCTCTGGTTCTGCACCGTGGTCGGGTCGGCCAGCACGATCGAGCTGCGTCCGTACTGCTCGCTGATGTACGACGGCAGCTGCGTGTAGAACGCCGAGAGTGGGTCGGCGAGGGTGTAGTCGCTGAGTGCGAGGACGGCCTCGTCGACCACGACCACGGCGAGCTCGCTGCCCTCCACCGGCTGACCGTCGTTGTCCTTCACCGTGACTGCCACCTTGGTGTCGCCACCCGGTTCGAGGGTGTCCTTGTCCGGCACGGCGGTGACCGTCAGGGCCCGCGTCGCCGTGGAGACGTCGAGCGAGATCTCACCCGTGGCGAACGCCGGCCGTTGCGGCGCATCCGGCAACACGGTGCCGCTGTCGTCGGCGCGAGGTGCCGTGCCGACGACCTCGATCGAGACGCCGATGCCGGGGATGTCCGTGTCGGCGACCGGGATCGACACGATGGCCGAGCTGTCGGCGACCGCGAACGTGGTGGTCGACACGATGTGGTTGTTGCGGGTGATCGTCAGCTGGCCGGTGCCGGCCGCGAAGGGGGACTGGACGAGCAGCTGCGCCGTGTCGCCCGGAGCGTAGGTCTGCTTGTCCGGCACGAGCGTGAGCGACTCCTGCTGGACGATGCGAGTCGGCGCGGCGTCGGCACCGCTGACCCAGCGGGTCAGCTCGGTGCGGCTGGTGCGACCCGCGTCGTCGGTGACCGTCGCCTTGATCGTGTAGGTGCCACCGGTGGCGGTGGTGAACGTGCACGACACGGGATCGGTGGTGGACGTGACGTCGCACGTCTGGGTGTCGACGGGCGTGTCGACGTACTGCCCGGCGGTGAACACGGACTCGCTCCGGCTCGCCGTCACGTGGATCGCCGCGCCGGCGACTGCGGCGCCGTCGATGCCGGTCGCGATCGAGTCGATGACGAGCGGATCGCCGCGCCGGACGAAGGTGTTCTTGCCGCGGAGCCCGACGTAGAGATCGGCGGGGTGGACGAGGACGCTGGTGGTCGACGCGAGCGCCTGTCGGTTCACGTCGGTGACGGATGCCTGCGCGGTGACGGTCACGGGCAGGCCGGCGTGATCGTCGTCGAGGCTTCCGGCATCGACCTGGAGGTAGTCCGTGCCGGCGCCATCGGTGGTGCCGCTGAACTGCTTGGTGTTGGAATCGGTGCCGGGCCCGCCGAAGCAGCACGGGCCGTCGACGACGGGGCCGTAGTCGCCGGGGAAGCGGCCCGAGTAGCCGGACGAGAAGTCGTCGGCGAACCACCACGGCGTCCAGACGCCGAAGTCGAAGTCGTCCCAGCCGGGCGGTGAGTACGAGGCGTCCGCCGTCGTGACGGTCCAGTCGACCGGCGCTGCGCCGAGGGCTCCGCCGGAGTAGTAGTTCGCATCGACCGCCAGCGTCAGCGGCGTGCCCTGCAGGTACGGCCCGGGGCTCTCGTCGCGGGCGTCGACCTCGAACTCGGGCCGGCGGAACTCCTCGATCTGGAAGGTTTGCTGGTCGCTGCCGTAGGACAGGCCCGACACCCCTTGCAGGTCGATCTGCACGTTCGCGTATCCGAGTGCGGCGTCTGCGGGAATCGCGACCGTGAAGTCGAACCCGCCCAGCGGACCGACATCGGCCGAGCCGGTGCCGATCTGGTTGCCCTGGGCGTCGGTGACGGTGAAGTTCACGGTGGCCCCGGCATCGATCAGCTGGAGCTGCGAGTCGCTGCTCGAGGTCAACCGGCGGACCCAGCCCTTGATCGACACGGTCTCCGACGGCCGGTAGATGGCCCGGTCGTCGAACACGTACCAGCGTGCGTCGTCGAGCACGTCGGCCTTCTGCCACGACCCGCCGTAGAGGTTGGCGGGCAGGATCGCGGTGTCGTCGCCCTGGGTTGCCACGAGGACGTCGGACGGCTGCGCGCTCAGCGCGACGACGGCCTGGCCGTCATCACCCGTGGTGACGGGAGCGGTGGAGACCGAGTCGTCCGCGGTGTCGTCGCTCGGGTTCTTGTCGCCGAGGAGCGTGATCGTGGCGCCTGCCAGCGGAGTGCCGTCGCGCAGGTCGGTGGCCCAGGCGTGCAGCTGGCTGGCATCGTTCGACGCATCGACCCCGATGGTCGTGGACTGCACCCAGGTGATCGTCGGGCGGTTGGCCCAGTAGTCGGGGCTGTCGACCGAGTAGTGCTCGGTCGGCTCGACCAGCACCACCACGGAGCCATGCCCGGGAAGGACGCCGGACAGGTCGACCGCGGTGGCGATGATGTGATCCGGATCCCCATCGACGGCGAGCTTCTGGTCGCTCAGGGTCTTCCAGGGGGGATCGAGGGGGGAGTCGGGCCGCCCGCTCTGCACCGTGCCGACGAAGTAGCGGAGGTATCCCGCCCAATCGGCAGGAGCCACCTGGAACGTGCGGACCCGGAAGTCGGTGTGGTTGACGGTCACCACGGACACCGCCTTGCCACTGGCCAGGGGATCCAACGTGGTCAGTGGCTGCGGGAACTGCTGCAGCATCGGTGTCGCCGCGCCGACCTGGAAGTGCTCGGCCTGGTCGGACCCGAGCTGCTGGCCGTACACGTCGGTGAGCGCCGCCGGCAGGGTGACGGTGTACGCGGTGTGCGGCTCCGTGGGACCGTAGATGTCGATCACGTTGCCGGACGTGCCGATGCTGACGCCGGGGATCGGCGGATCGATGACGACGGACGCAGGATCGAACTTCAGCGCATCGAGCTCGTTGTTCATCGTGATCTCGAAGCTCGAGCCCGGCGTGCAGACGTTGTCGTAGGCGCAGCTGGAATCCTCGACGGCCAACGGCGCATACGTGCTGCCGCTGTAGGAGGCGGCCGACGTGGTCGTCAGGGGTCCCTCGGCCGACGGCGTGCCCGGCCCGACCTCGATGTCGAGCGAGGTGTCCGGGGCGAACGGCACCACCGGCCGGAAAGCGATCCAGCGCCCGTCGGGAAGCCCGGAGACGACCGAGCTCGCGACCGGGTCGGCTGCGATCTCGTCGGCGGTGGCCCCGCGGACCTCGACCTGCTTGTCGCCAGCGGTGACGACGATGGTCGCGAGCACGGCCGGCACGTCGATGCGCTGGTCGAAGGCGGCCACGAAGACCGGCGTCAACGGCAGGCTGGGCCCGCTCGGCGTGAACGACTGCACGGTGACCGGTGGCGTCGAGAACTGGAACGTGGCGTCGTCGGCCAGCACACCCCCGGTCGCCGATGTCGTGCCGGCGGGAACCGTGATCGTGTAGTCGGTCGCCATCGGGAGCCGATCGACGAGATCGGACGAGGCATCGAAGCGAAGGGTCTGGGTGCCGATCCACTGCCAGTGACCCGGGACGGCCGGGCTGATCGCGGCAGGCACGTCGGCGTCGGCCAGTTGACCGACAGTTGCAATCGGAACCATCGGCTCGTCGAACGTGATGCTGACGAAGGGGGCGATCGGCACGCCGCCGTTGGGCTGGCTGCGCAGGACGTGGAGTGGACCGCTGGAGACCGGCGGTGCGGGTGGCTCGGTGACCGGAGCCGGGAAGGGCACATCGACCGTTGCCCCGACCTGCGGGACCGGGCGGCTCTGGGTCGGCCAGTTGAACGTGGTCGTCGGCGCCTGGCCGGCGGTCCAGTCGGGCAGCCGGGCGATCACCGCCTGGAGGCCGGCGTCGTCGATCGGAGTGCCCTGCACGACCGGCACGGGTGCCGCGGGGGCGGCAATCGCATGCCCGGCGGAGAGCAGGATGCCGGTCGCCGCATGACCCGTGGCCCCTCCGTTCGGATCCGTGCCGCCGTTGGTGGTCCCACCGGTGGTCCCCGTCGTCCCGGGGCCATCGGTGGCGGTCGTCGAGCCGCCGTTGCTCGGTGGGGTCGACGACGGCGAGCTGCCGCCCTTGTCGGACGTGCACGCGCCCAGCACCAGGACGGCGGCCAGACCGCCGGCGACGAGACGACGCCTGCCCGTTCCGTGTGTTCTCGTGCGTGTCGTCGCTTGCCCGCGTGCGCTCATGGACCCGATCCTCCCACCGGCATCGCCTCACCCTGAGCGATCCGTGTGACCGTTCGACGCCACCGGACTGGCCCCGGTTCCCGAATTGTTCAGATCACAGGTATCGGATCACAGATGCCGGTTGACCGGCTTGTCGTGGACCCGAGCGAAGATCGTCTTCAGGTAGGCGCCCTCGGGGAAGCCGATCGGGTGGTCGGCGGCGTGGGTCGTGCGCAGCATCTCGCTGAGGCGATGGTTCGTGCTCGCGGCAGCGGAGTGCACGCCGTCGAAGAACTCGTCCGCGGTGACCCGGCTGGAGCACGACGACTGCACGAGGATGCCGCCGTCCTCGACGAGGTCGAGGGCGAGGCGGGTCAGCCGGCGGTAGGCGTGCAACGCACGATCGTGGTCGGCGCTCTTGCGCGCGAACGACGGGGGGTCGACGATCACGATGTCGAACAGCCGCTTCTGGGCGCGGTACGCCTCCATCACGTCGAACGCATCGCCGGCCTGCGTGGTGTGCTTGCAGTGCTGGATGTTCTTGATGAACGAGTTGTGGCCCATGTTCCGCACGGTCGTCTCCAGCGCCGCCGACGACAGGTCGACGCTGTGCACCGATGTCGCGCCACCAGCTGCAGCCGAGACGCTGAACCCGCCGGTGCAGCAGAACAGATCGAGCACCCGGCCGCCCTTGGCCAGCGGACGGACCTTGGCGCGGTTGTCGCGCTGGTCGAGGAAGTGGCCGGTCTTCTGGCCGTGGAGGACGTCGGCCTCGAAGGTGAGGCCGTGTTCGCGGAACAGCACCGGCCCGTCGGGTGCGGCACCGATCAGTGCGGTCCCCTCGCGCAGGCCGAACAGCTGCTGCCCTGCGACATCGCGGCTGAAGCGAACGACGAGCGATGTCGGCTGGAGCTCCTCGTCGAGGATCGGCAGCAACGTCGCGAGGTGGGGCAGCCACGCCGCGGTGTACAGCTTGAGCACGTACGTGTCGGAGTAGCGGTCGAGGACGAGACCGG
>JAOBWQ010000368.1 GCA_025463425.1 Ilumatobacteraceae bacterium
ACCGTCACGATCTGGATCACTGGCCGAACTTGTACAGCCGCTGCGCGTTGCCGGCCAGGATCAGCTGACGGTCGTCGAGCGAGATGCCCGACATCGACGACTGGATCACGCGCCACGAGCTCGGCCAATCGGCGCTGATGTGCGGGTAGTCGCTGGACCAGAGCACACGCTCGGCGCCCATGTACTCGAGGTTGCGCAGGCCGAACGTGTCGGTCATGTACCCGAAGTGGAAGTGGCGGGCGATGTACTCGCTGGGCAGCTGCTCGAGACCGAACTTGCTGACCGCGTCGAGGCGCAGGTAGTTGTTGTCGATCTGCTCCTTGACGTAGGGCACCCAGCCGAAGTCGACCTCGGCGAAGAACACGTCGAGCTCGGGGAAGCGGTCGAACACGCCGTCGAAGATCAGCTCGATCATCCGGTTCGGGGCGTCGAAGAACCGGCCGTAACCGGGCAGCTTGGCGCGGTGCGCGCTCGGCATCGACTGGCCCAGTGCGACGTGGATGCTCAACGGGATCTTGCGCTCGGCGAGCAGGCCGAAGACCTTGTCGTCCTCGGGCTGAACCTGCAGCGTGCCGTTCGGCCAGCAACCGATCTGCACACCCCGGATGCCGGGGCGGTCGATGACCCGCTCCAGCTCGGCGACCGCTCCCTCAGCGCCGCGGTTGGGGAGGATGACGAGGCCGCCGAAGCGCTCCGGCGCGTACTCGACGTACTCGGAGATCCAATCGTTGTAGGCCCGGATCATGACGTTGTGGTACTCGACGTCGCGGTTCGCGACGATCGCATTGGCGAGGCGCGGGGAGGGGTAGAGCACCTCGGCGTCGACGCCGTCCTCGTCCATCTCGGCGATGCGCGACGCCGGGTCCCATCCACCCTTGCGGATCTCGTCGAAGCGGGCCCAGCCCTTCATCTCCTCCGGTGCCAGCCCGGCGCACGCGTTCATGCCGAAGTTGATCGGATCCTTGACGCCTTCGATGACCCAGGCATCGCCCTCCTCGAAGTGCTCCATCTTCGGGGCGCGGTCCTTGAACGCCTCAGGCACTCGACCCGTCCAGAGGTCCGGTGGCTCGTTGACATGGCTGTCCGACGAGATGAGCTTGTAACGACGACCCTTGCTGGCTGGCTCGACCACTGGATTCCCCACTTCTCTGATGGCGCCCCTCATCGGAGACGCACTGTTCTTACTAAGATTATAATGATAGAGCGATCAGCTGTCCACCGCAGCATCGAACAGGTGGCAGCGCACGGTCACCGCGTCCACCGTGATCGGATCGGGCACCTCCGTGCGGCACCGGTCCATGACGTGCGGGCACCGGTTGGCGTACGCGCACCCGGTGGCACTCGGCTCCCCCGGAGCCCCCGTCACCGTCGACGCAAGCCGTCGGTGGCGAGGATCGATCGACAGCACGGCGGCCAGCAGGGCGATCGTGTACGGGTGCTTGGGCGAGTGGTGGATCTCCTCCGCGGGGCCCATCTCGACGATCCGCCCGTGGTACATGACCGCGATCCGGTCGCTCACCTGGTAGACGACGGAGAGGTCGTGACCGACGAACAGGTAGGCGATCCCGAACCGTTGTTGGAGGTCGCGGAGCAGGTTGATGACCTGCGCCTGGGTCGAGACGTCGAGCGCGCTGACGGGCTCGTCGCACACGATCAGTCGCGGGTTGAGCGCCAGGCCGCGTGCGATCGCGACACGCTGGCGTTGTCCACCGGACAGCTCGTGCGGCCGCCGGCCGGCAACGCTGGGATCCAGCCCGACCTGTTGCAGCAGCTCAGCCACCCGTGCGGTGCGCTCAGACTTCGAACCCCGATGGTGCACCTCGAGTGGCTCGGCAACCGACTCGCCGATCGTCATCGTCGAGTCGAGCGACGCGTACGGGTTCTGGAACACGA
This sequence comes from Ilumatobacteraceae bacterium, assembly GCA_025463425.1. GTDB lineage: Bacteria > Actinomycetota > Acidimicrobiia > Acidimicrobiales > Ilumatobacteraceae > WLMZ01. Next base: position 1,894 of record JAOBWQ010000368.1, read on the forward strand.
CCTGGATGTCGCGTCGGGTGGCCCGCTTCGCGTCCCCGCGTTGGGTCGCGATGTCGTTGCCGTCGAAGCGCACGACCCCACTGCTCGTCGGCGTCAGGCCGAGCACCATCCTGCCGACGGTGGACTTGCCGGCACCGCTCTCGCCGACCACGCCGAGGGTCTCGCCCTCGTGGAGCACGAAGCTCACGTCGTCGACCGCGTGGAACGACGTCTTGCGGCCGAGGCGCCCGGTGCGGAGATCGTAGATCCGGCTCAGACCCTCGGCGCCGAGCAGCACGGACTGGCCGACCGCGTCGGTGGCTGCGGGATCTGCCTGGAGCGCGACGTCGATCTGGGCGGTGCTGACCCCGCGCAGCGTCAGCTCGGTGTGGCGGACGCAACGCACGCTCGTGTCGGGCCGCCCGGCGACCTCGACCAGCGGTGGTGGCGTCTCGCGGCAGATGTCGAGCGCGTACGCGCACCGTGGGTTGAACCGGCAGCCGGCGGGCATCGCATCGGCGTTGGGCACGATGCCCTCGATCGTGGCCAACGGCATCCCCTTCACCGTCGACTCCGGCTGTGCCGCCAGCAGCGCCTCGGTGTACGGGTGGGTCGGTGCGGTGAGCACCTCGACGACGTCGCCGCGCTCGACGATCTGCCCCCCGTACATCACCGCGACCTGATCAGCCGTCTCGGCGATCACGGACAGGTCGTGAGAGATGATCAGCAGGCTCATCCCGGTCTCCGCCTGCAGCGAACGGAGCAGGCCGAGGATCTGCGCCTGCACCGTGACGTCGAGGGCGGTGGTGGGCTCGTCGGCGATCAGCAGCTTCGGCCCGAGCGAGATCGCGAGCGCGATCATCACCCGCTGGGCCATTCCGCCGGAGAGCTGATGGGGGTAGTCGTTGACCCGCGCCGCGGCACGGTGGATGCCGACGCGGTCCAGCAACGCGATCGCCTTCGCCAACGCGTCCTTACGAGACAGGTCGGAGTGGGCGCGGATCGTCTCGACCATCTGGTTCCCGATCGTGAACGCCGGGTTGAGGCTGTTCTGCGGATCCTGGAACACGACACCGATGTCGTTGCCACGCACCTTGCGCAACGTCGGTTCGCTCAACGTCGAGAGGTCGCGCCCGTCGAACCGCACGGTGCCGGTTGCGATGCGCAGCTGGGCCGGGAGCAGGCGCATCAGCGACATCGCGGTGACGCTCTTGCCCGAGCCGCTCTCGCCGACGATGCCCAGCGTTCGCCCGGCATCGAGCCGGAACGACACGCCGTCGACCAGGCGCAGCGAGCCGTTGCTGCGCACGACGTCGATGCTGAGCCCGTCGACCTCGAGCAGGGGTGTGCCCGGCGTGGCGACGAGCGGGCGGGCCGACGGATCGGTGTCGGGCAGGATCGAGGTCACGCCTGCGCTCCGACGTCGGCGACCCGTTCCTTGTTCGCCAGTGCGTCGCGGATGCCGTCGGCGACGGCGTTGAACGAGAGCGACAGCAAAACGATCACCACGCCGGGCACGAGCATCAGACGCGGCGTCTGGTTGATCAGGTTGAAGCCCTGCTGGAGCAGGCTGCCCAGGCTGGCCTCGCCCGGCTGCACGCTGAGCCCGATGTAGGCGAGCGCGCCTTCGGCCAGCAGCGCGAACCCAACGCTGACGAACGCCTGCACGATCAGCGGGGAGGCGATGTTCGGCAGGATGTGCTTGCGGATGATGCGTGGTGGGCTCGCACCGATCACGCGCGCGGCCTCGACGAACGACTCACCCTTGACGGCCAGCACTTGGCCGCGCACGAGGCGGGCGAAGCCGGGCATGAACGCGACGGACAGGCCGATCATCGCGTGGGTCACGCTGTGGCCGAGGACGCCGACGACCGCCATCGCCATCAGCAGCCCCGGGAGCGCCATGATCGCATCGGTGCAGCGCATCA
>JAOBWQ010000438.1 GCA_025463425.1 Ilumatobacteraceae bacterium
CGTGGAACCGGCGGAGAGCAACTGCACCGCACTGAACGGATCAGCGTTGGTGCGGTCCCAGGCGAAGACCTCGGTGGCGGCTGTCTCGGTGTCCGAGATCGGCGTGTCCCAGTCGGCGACGGCCTGGTTCGAGGTCGCGTCCGACGAGAACACGAGCACGTTGCCGTCGGCTGACAGTGCGGGCGAGCCCTGACCGACGTACACGACGTCGCTGCCGGACACCTCGGTCGGCAGACCGGGAGCGGGGACGGTGTGGGTGCGCTCGTCGATGGGCACGGTCAGGTCGACGACGTCGATCGCGTTCGGCTGTGGGCCGTCGCCGGCAACGCCGGACAACGAGGTGAACGGGCGCACGTAGGCCACCACGGAACCGCTGCCCGACAACGCAGCGGGCTCGTCGGTGTTCACATCGTCACGCGCCTGAGCAACGCCATTGGCGTTGATGAACGACGACACGAGCGTCCAGTCGTTGGCCTTGCCGCCGCATGCGGGCAGCGTGGTGCGGTAGATGTCCCACCGGCTGCCGAGATCGTTGTCGCGGAAGAGGTCATAGGCGATCTCGGTCGTCATCACGACCACGCATCCGTCGGCGCTGATGACCGGATGGATGCTGTTGCCCACGCGCAGGGGGCTCGGGAGCGACAGCTCGGTGAGGTCGCCGGTGCTCTCGTCCTTCAGCCACACGCTGCTCGTACGGCCGTCATCGGCGCCCGGCGCAGCGGTGAACACCACGAACTGCCCGTTGGCCGACACGGTGGGATCAGAGCCGACCGCCGGGGACACCAGCGAGAAGGGCACGGTGGTGGCGATCACCCGTGCGGCGGCGCGCTCGGACTGGGCAGGCGAGAGGATTCCCGCAGCCATCACCAGCGCGACCCCACTTCCGAGGGCCAGTCGTCGTCGTTGTCGTGTCACCATGATCGTGATTTTCGTGCGCCTACCTGCGTGTTCGCTGCTGTGGACCACCCGTGCGAGCGCGTCGAAACCCTAGTGGCTCGCACAGAAGGCCACGACGGCAGCAACCAATCCATCCAGTGAATTGTCGGTAGCCGTGACATGAACCTTGAGGCCCAGTTCAGCGGCCACGCGCGTCGTCGAGGGACCGATCGACACCACGCGAGGCCGATCCGTGACGCCGAAGCTCTGGACCCAGGCCCGAGCCGCCGAACCACTGGCGAGCAGCACGGCATCGGCATCGCCGGCACGCTGCATGCCGGCCGCCGACGGAGTCACCGCCGCAGTTCTGTACGCTGCGGCGACCTCCACCGTCCAGCCCAGGTCGCGCAGCCCATCGGCCAGCGTCGACTCGGCGTCTTCGGCCTGGGCGATCAGCACTCGACCGGAGCCGGTCGGGAACACCGCGGCCAGTCCGTGAGCGTTCTGCACGGTGGGAACGAGGTCCGCATCCCGGGGCGCGAGCGCATCGGCGGTGGCCCGCCCGACAGCAGCGACGCGCGGACCGGATCCGTGCGCGTCGAGCGCATCGCGCACTCGAGCCGCGCCGTTTGGTGAGGTGATCACCAGCCAGTCGAAGTCCATCAACCGGCCGAGCGCAGCTGCGAGCGCCAGCCCGGCGTCGGTCGGCGGGCCGATTTCGATCAACGGCAGCAGGACCGCCTCCGCGCCCAGGGCGCGCAACCGCTCGGCGAGTGGCTCGGCCTGATCGGCGGCGCGAGTGATGACGATCCGCCGACCGGCGAGCACCAGCGGTGCGTCGTCGGCGGCCGGGGTCATGGCTGCAACTCGGCCTGCAGACCTCTGGCCGTCTCTGCAGCGGTGGAGTTCCAGTCGTGACCCAACCGCACCGTGGTCTGCAGGGCGCGCCGGTCATCGGCCAAGAACGCGATCAACTGGCCGTCGACGACGTGAGCGCCGATCGGCAGCGAGCAACCCGTGCCGAGCTCGGCCAGAAACGCGCGCTCGGCTTCGACAGCGCGACGCGTCGGCGCGTGGTCGACGGCTGCGACGATGGCCGCTGTGGCGAAGTCGTCGGTTCGATGCTCGACGGCGACGCAGCCCTGGCCGACGGCCGGCACCATCGCATCGACGTCCACGATCTCCGCGATCCGGTCGCGCAGCCCGAGGATGTCCAGCGCGGCGACGGCCATCACGATCGCGCCGTCTGCCGGCACCTTCGACAGCCGGGTCTGGATGTTGCCGCGGAGCTCGACGAAGCGGAGATCCGGTCGGAGCGCGTGCAGCTGGGCGCGACGGCGAACCGACCCGCTGGCGACGGTGGCGCCGAGCGCGAGGCCGTCGAGCGACGACCCGACCAGCGCATCTCGGGCATCTCGACGCACGGTGAAGGCGCCGATCGTCAGACCGTCAGCGGGCGCCGACGGGAGGTCCTTCGCGCTGTGCACGGCGATGTCGGCGCGACCATCGAGCACGGCGCGCTGGACCTCCTTGACGAACACGCCCTGGCCGCCGATCGTGTGCAACGGCACGTCCTGGCGTTGATCGCCGACGGTGTCGACGAAGACCAACTCGGTGACGACGTCAGCGTTGGCGGCTTCGATCGCCGCGGCGATGACTTCCGCCTGAGTTCTCGCCTGCGCACTGGATCGCGTCGCGATGCGCAGGGTCGCTCGGGGAGCGCTCCGAGGGGTCTCGGGCACCGTCAGCCCAGACCGAACAGGTCGCGCACAGCTGCCGCGTTGCGCTCGCCACTGGGCGTGCCGACGTCGTCTTTCAGCCGGACGCTGGGGGTGTGCATCAGCTTGGCGATGATGCCCTTGGTGACGGCTTCGACGGCGGCGCGCTGCGCAGGATCGAGGCTCGACAGCCGCGCCGAGAAGCGCTCCAGCTCTGACACCCGGATCGCTTCGCCGTGCTGCTGCAGCATCGCGACGAGCGGCGCGGCCTGGCGGGCAGTGACGTCGACGACGAACCGTTCGACCTCTTCGGCGACGATGACGCGGACGGACGCTGCTTCGGCGGAACGCTTCTCGATGCCCTTCGCAGCCCAGTCGCGCAGATCGTCGAGGTCGAGCAGCGTGACGCCGGGCAGCTTGGCCACCGCAGAGTCAACATCGCGGGGCACGGCGATGTCGACCACGAACAACGGCGTGTCGACTTCGTCCCGGGCGATCGCCACGGTGTCGTGATCGATGAGCACGCTGCCCGAACCGGTGCAGGTCAGCAGCACGTCGGCGTTGGCGATGGCACTGGGCAGCTTGCCGAACGGGACCACCCGACCACCGACGCGTGCGGCCAACTGATGGGCGCGCGCTTCGGTGCGGTTGGTGACGGTGATGTCCTTGGCGCCGCCGGCCGCAAGGGCCATGGCGACCCCCTCACCCATCTCGCCGGCACCGACCACGAGGACCCGACGACCCTGCAGGGTGCCGAGGTGCTCTTCGGCCATCTCGACTGCCGCGTAGCTGACGCTGGCGGTGCCACGGCCGATCGAGGTGTCGGTGCGAGCCCGCTTGCCGGTCTCGATCGCGTGGCGGAAGAGGAGGTTCAGAGTGCTCTTCGCACCGCCTTCGGCCTGGGCCAGTTCCCATGCGCCACGCACCTGCCCGAGGATCTCGCTCTCGCCGAGCACCGCCGAGTCCAGTCCGGCCGCGACCTCGAAGAGGTGCTCGACCGCGGCTTCGTCGTGCTGGCTGTAGAGGTGAGGATGCAGCTCGTCCGGGGCGAGGCCGCCCAGTTCGCAGAAGAAGTCGCGGATGTCGGCGTAGGCACCGTGGAACTTCTCCGCAACGGCGTAGACCTCGGTGCGGTTGCACGTGCTGAGCACGACGGCTTCACGGATGTTGGCCCGACTGGTGAGGCTGGCGATCGACTTCGGCAGGGACTCAACCGACACCGCGACGCGCTCGAGCATCGACAACGGACCCGTCCGATGGTTGACGCCGATGACAACGATGGACACTGCGGACGACCTTTCGTTCCCTGCCGAGACCCTACGCGCTCGCCCCGCGGGTGGAGTCATTCGACCCCACCGCCTGCAGGCCAACGCCGACCCGGCGCTGCTCGTAGTAGCTCAGGATCTGCAGCTCCACCGCGAGGTCGACCTTGCGAACACTGATGCCGCGCGGCACGGCGAGGACCACCGGCGCGAAGTTGAGGATGCTGGTGACTCCGGCACGTACGAGACGGTCCGCTGCATCCTGTGCGGCGCTCGGAGGCGTCGCCACCACGCCGATGCTGACCCGGCGCGACTGGACGATCTGCTGGAGGTCGTCGATGTGACGGACGCGGACCCCGCCGATGACGCTGCCGACCTTGCCCGGCTCGATGTCGACGATGCCGGCCACGGGGAAGCCACGCTCACCGAAGCCGTTGTACCCGGCCAGTGCCTGGCCGAGGTTGCCGGCGCCGACGATGACGACCGGCCAGTCGTGGGTGAGCCCGAGCTCGCGGCGGATCTGGTAGACGAGGAACGCGACCTCGTACCCGACGCCACGTGTGCCGTAGCTGCCGAGGTAGGACAGGTCCTTGCGAACCTTGGCGGCGTTGACCCCGGCCAGTTCGGCCAGACCCTCGCTCGAGATGCACTCGACCTCTTCGCCGGCTTGCTCGACGAGGATGCGCAGATAGACGGGAAGGCGAGCGACCGTTGCCTCTGGGATTCTGCGACGAACTCGTTCGACCGGCATGCAGTCCCCACGCTATGCAGTTGTGCACGTGTTCACAAAGCGGGTCGGCCCGAAGGCTGGTGCTTTCCGTCACCGGTATCGTCGGCGGGTGACCCTGAACGCCTCCTTGGCTGCCGCAGCGACGCTGATCGCCGTCGCCTTCGGGTTCAGCACGCTCGATCGCTGGCAACGACGCCGACGCGAGCACGAGCTGGCCTGGACGATCGCGCTCGGGTTGTTCGCCGCGGGTGGGATGTCGATGTGGTGGGCCGAGTCGCACGGTTGGGGCACCGCGATCTTCCGCCTGTTCTTCCTCACCGGCGCCGTGCTGAACGTGCCGTGGCTCGCGCTCGGCACCGTCTACCTGCTGGCGGGCCGGGAGTGGGGTAACCGGATCCGCACCTGGCTGATCGCGCTGAGCGGTCTGGCGACCGGCATCGTCCTGTTCGCCCCGACCAAGATCGCGGTCGGTGGCCGCAACCTTCCCCAGGGCAGCGAGGTGTTCGGCATCGGCCCGCGCATCCTGGCCGCCGTCGGGTCGGGCGTACCCGCGACGGTGATCTTCGTCGGGGCCGTCTGGTCCGCGGTCCGCGTCGCCCGCGGCCGTGTGCCGGCCCTCGGTGCCGGAGCACAGCGCACCGTCTCGCTGCCGAAGCGGCTCGCGCTCGGCAACGTGCTCATCGGCGCCGGCACCCTCGTGCTGTCCGCCAGCGGCACGCTGGCCGGCCGGCTCGGCAAGGACCGCGCGTTCGCCGTCACCCTGCTGATCGGCGTGGCAATCCTGTTCGCCGGGTTCCTCGTCGCCAGCAGCGGAGCGACGCGGCGAGTGCTCGCGGCGGCACCCGAGTCGCAGCAGGCCGCGTAGCGCTACATCAACTCGCGGCGAAGGAGCTTGCCGCTCACGTTGCGGGGCAGTTCGTCGACGAAGAGGATCTTCGACGGGCACTTGTACCGAGCCAGCTCGTCGAGGCAGTGGTCGATCAGCGCGTCCTCGTCGAGGTGCACCCCATCTTTGGCCATGACGAACGCCTTCACGGCTTCGCCGGTGTGCGGATGCGGCACGCCGATCACGCCGACCTCTTCGACGCCGGGGTACTCCATCAACACGTCCTCGACCTCTTTCGGGTACACGTTGAAGCCACTGACGATGATCAGGTCCTTGGCCCGATCGATCAGGTAGAGGTAGCCGTCGGGATCGGTGACCGCGATGTCGCCGGTGCGCAGCCAACCATCTGGCGTCAGGACGCGCGAGGTGCTGTCGGCATCGTCGAGGTAGCCACGGAACACGTTCGGGCCACGGACCCAGATCTCGCCGGCGTCACTGTCGAGCACGTCGTCGCCTGAGTCGTCGACGAGGCGCACCTCGATCCCGTGAAGCACCTTGCCGACCGAGCCGACGCGGATCGCGACACCACGCGAGGACGTCACGATCGGTGAGGCCTCGGTGAGCCCGTAGCCCTCTGCGACTTCGATGCCGAACCGCTCCTTCAACCGCCGGGTGGCTTCTTCGGGCATCTTCGCCGCGCCACTCGAGGCGTTGCGCACCGTTGCGAAAGCCTCTGCGGGCGCGTCGTCGAACGTGGAGAAGGCGATCCACATCGGTGGTGCGCCGGGAACCACCGTCACGCCCCACTTGGCGATCGTCTCCAGCGCGGTCGAGGGATCGAAGCGCTGGATCAGCACCACCGTGGCGCCGACGGACAAGGTGATGCCGAGCACGACGTTGAGCCCGAAGATGTGGAACATCGGCAGCACGCCGTAGACGACATCCGAGGCCACCATCGCGCCGACGGTGTCACCGTCGTTGGCCTGGGCGATGTTGGCTCGGAGGTTGCCGTGGCTGAGCATCGCGGCATGAGGTGATCCGGCCGTGCCGCTGGTGAAGATCAGCACCGCGAGGTGATCGTCGCTGACGTCGACGATCGGCGTCGGTGCGCCGAGGGGCAGATCGTCGAGCGCCACCGCGCCGGCGAGCTCACCCTCGGCCACGATCACGTGCCGCAGCGACGGCACCCTGTGCTGCTCGACGCTGCGCCACGACGGCACAGCGGTCGGACCGACGACCACGGTGGTGGCCCCCACGGCCACGAGCTCGCGCTCGATCTCGTTCGCCGGGCTGGTGGGGTTCAGCGGTACGGCCACACCGCCGACGCCGAGCACGGCCAGGTAGGACACGACGAAGTGGCGGTTGTTGCCGATCAGCAGCGCGACCCGGTCGCCGTCGGCGACGCCGAGCGCAGCCAGGCGCGAGCGGGTGTTCGCGACCTGCTCGCGCAGGCTGCCGTAGGTCGTCTCACGCCCCCTGCTGATCACGGCCACGTGCTCGGCCGGGTGCCCCTCGATCATGTTGGCAAGATTCACGTCGCCCCCCGGGCGGCGATGATAGCCCGGGCGATCAGGCCGGAACCCGGATCAGCCCGCAGGCTCAGAGCCGGATCAGCGAGATGGTGCCGGCCACGAGGATGAGCACGAGCAGCAGGGCGAGGGCGAGCGTGGTGGCTGGACGCATGCCGCCGACGCTATCGGTTGATGCGCAGGTTGACCGGGCTGGTGACGGGCGTGCCGACGCCCAGGTTCTCGTCGGCGATCGCCTCGAGCACGACCTGATCGTGAGGCCCGATCTCCAGCTCGAGCGCGGCGGATCGACGGTCGAGGGCGAGCGCCAACATCCCGTACGAATCGGTGACGAGGCCGAGCGCACCGGTGCCCAGACCGAAGAAGCTGTCCGATCGCTTGGCCACGCGCACGATGGGCGCACCGGTGGTGTCGCCGACGGTGATCCGGATCGCCTCGCCCATCGCGCTGACTTCGTCCGGGCCGACGTTGAGCTGACAGTTGCCGAACCGGTCGATCCACAGCACTTCCGCCACGAGGGCACCCTGCTCCTCCCGCGGGAGCGGGATGACGCCGGGCAGGAGCAGGTCGGCCTCGATCGGATCGCCGAGCTCGTACAGGTCGACCCCGATGCACAGGTGGGCAGCTGCCGGGGCGAAGATGTCGCGGCCGGCGAACGTCGCGCCCGGCGCGGTGAGCTGGTACTCGGGGTTGGTGAGGACGACGCAGCGACCGGCCCCGCCTGCCATCGCCACGGCAGGGGCGAGCAACCCGTTGTCCGGCCCGACCAGCACGCCCTCGCCGTCGGCCACTTCGATCGCGATGCACCGACGGTCGGTGCCGACCGCAGGATCGACGACGGCCAACACCACTCCGGTGGGCACGTAGGAGATGCAGCGGGCCAGGGTCAGCGAACCGGCGCGGATGTCGAATGGTGGCACCTCGTGGGTGAGGTCGATCACCATCACGTCGTGCGCGATGTCGCGGATGACGCTCTTGACGACCCCGACGAACTCGTCGACGGTCCCGTAGTCGGTGAGGAAAGAGATCGTGTCGTAGCGACGGCCCATGCGGGTGACGCTACTGGTGGACACGGCCGGGCCGGGTCACAACACGGCGGGGAAACGACGAGGGCTGGTGTCAACCCCCCGATGACACCAGCCCCTGTCG
>JAOBWQ010000472.1 GCA_025463425.1 Ilumatobacteraceae bacterium
CACCGACTGCTGCAGGAACGTCACCGCCGCCAGCGCGGCGAAGATGCCGGTGGCCCACTCGCCGGTCGCCCCGCCAGCAGTGAGCGGAGGACGGTCGAGCGTGCCACGGGTCGAGATCGAGCCCGACCATCCCTGCACCGTGAACTCGTTGGCGGCGAGGGTGGACTTCGGGCCACCGCGGCCGAACGCCGACATCGACACGAGGGACACGGCGGGGGCGACCTCGCGCAGATCGTCGATGCCGAGCCCGAGCGCCTCCGCGACGCCCGGCTGCCAGTTCTCGACGACGACGGCAGAGTCGCGGGCGAGCTCGAGGATCGCAGCGCGACCGCGCGACGTTGCGGCGTCCGCGACGACGCTGCGCTTCGACGTGTTCAGGTAGCGGAAGAGGGCTCCGTCACTGTCGCCGTCGGCCCCCACCGACCCGGACGCCGACCAGTGGCGCAGACGGTCCCCGGCCGGCGGCTCGACCTTGATGACGTCGAAGCCGACGTCCGCGAGCACCTTGGTGCAGTACCCGCCGGCGATGCCCGAGGAGAGGTCGACCACCCGCATCCCTGCGAACGCGGCCATCAGTCGATGTCGAGCCCGAGCTCGTCGAGAAGTGTCGGATCGGCGCGCAGCTCGGCGCGGACCATCGCCTCCCAGAACCCGCGGAAGCCGTTGCCGTCGCTGTTGCGCGAACGGTCGACGAACCACGCCGGCAGCGGCGAGTTCAGCGCTCCCCCGGCGGCACGGACCATCCACGCATGGTGGCAGCGCTGCTCGAGCGCGACGGCTCGCTGATGCACCGCGCGCACCGTGGAGCCGAGCACGAACACACCGTGGCCGGCCAGCAACGCCAGCTCCGCTCCGGCCATCGCATCGACGGCCTGGCGGGCAGCGTCGGAGCTGTCGACCGAACCCCCGTACTCCGCGACGAGCACGAGATCGCCCCCGCCGCCGAGGTTCGAGCTCTGGTCCATCGCGGGCGGCACCTCACCGATGTCGCTCCACACCGTGCCGTAGAGCGGATGGCTGTGCATCGCGACGCGAACGTCGTGACGGGCGCGATGTAGTTCCAGATGCAACGGAATGCCGAGCGGCACCGGCCAGTCACCCTCGACGAGCTTGCCGTCGAGGTCGATGCGGATGATGTCGCGCGGCCGGATCTCGTCCCACGTCAACAGCCACGGGTTGCACAGCAGAGTGCCGTCGCCGAGGTTGATGGTGATGTGGCCGGCAAGGTGATCGTTGTACCCCTCGCGCCAGAGCGTGCGCGCGAGCAGGACGATCTCCTCGCGAGGCGAGAGGTCCGGGATCAGCTTGTCGGCGGTCGGCGTGAAGTTCATGGCAGCACCACCGCAGGCAGCGGGCAGCGGTAGAGCTTCGAAGCGTTGCCGCTGCACATCATCCGCAGCTCGTCGTCGGGGATGTCACCCCAGTACCGCTCGATCACCGCCTGGGTGTCCGGCCAGGTGCCGTCACCGTGTGGGTAGTCGGTCTCGACCATGATGTTCTCGACGCCGATCACGTGCCGCAATGCGATCGTCGACGGGTCGTCGAGCGTGCAGAACCAGAAGTTGCGCCGCAGCACGTCGGCAGGTCGTTCGGCCCAGCCGAGCCCGTAGCCGGAACGGTCGATGATGTTGTCGAGCCGATCGATCAGCATCGGCACCCAGCCGATGCCACCTTCGCTCATCGCGATCTTCAGCGTGGGATGATCCTTCGGGTAGCCGGACCACAGCCACTCGGCGCACGCGCCCAGCGACAGCTGGCCGAACATGGTGGCGCCGATCTGCAGCGACGGCGAGCCGGGCGGAGATGCATACCCGCCGGAACTGCCGACGTGCAGCGAGATGACCGTGTCGGTGTCGACGCATGCCTGGATGATCGGATCCCAGTGGTCGCGTTCCCACAGGCTCGGCAAGCCGATCGCGTGCGGACGTTCGGGCAGCGTCACCGAGGTGAAGCCTCGCGCCGCGTTGCGGTGGATCTCCGCGGCTGCCTCGACCGGGTCGGTGAGGTAGACGATGCCGCACGGGATGATCCGCTCGGGGTGGGCCTGGAACCACTCGGTCCACAACCAGTCGTTCCACGCCCGCACCGCGGCCTTGCCGACCTCGACGTCCTTGGCGTGGGCGAAGACCCGGCCGCAGAACCCGGTGATCATCGACGGGAAGTTGAGCATCGCCCAGATGCCACCGAGATCCATGTCGGCGACACGGGCGTGCACGTCGTAGCAGCCAGGGCGCATCTGCTCGAACCGGAACGGCTCCAGCTTCACCGTCTCCGGCCGACGGCCGGCCACCGCGTTCATGCCGACCTGGGAGTAGATCGTGCCCTCGAACTCCCACACCTGGGCGCCGTTGGCCGCTTCGACGATCTGCGGCCCACGCGCCCGCAACTTGGCGGGCATGTACGTCTCGAACAGGTGCGGCGGCTCGACGACGTGGTCGTCGACGGAGATGACCGTGTACTTGACCTCGCGCTTGGCGGGGTCGGGCAGGAACAGATCGGCATCGAGAACTGTCATCAGGCGTCCTAACCATGCGGAACAACGGATCGAAGGCAAGTGGCCCTGTCACCGAACTGTCTACCGCGCGCCCGCCCCGCGATCATGGTCGAGGTTCGCGACCGCAATGCTCGTCGGGCGGGGACTGCGTGATGGATCGATCCCGTCGGGATCGATCTGTCACGCAGATCGCGGGCGTCTCATCCGGTTTCGCCACATCGTCACCGGGGTATCGACTTCGACATGACGGATCCTGCCGATGAGCCGCTTCGGGCGACATGGCCGATCCATCGGCGCGAGGCCGGGCACCTGGTCATTGGCTACATCATCCTGGTCGGTCTGTGGATCGGAGCCGGCGAGATGATCACGGGTCCGCTGCGCGATTCGGCACTGACGCGCACTGACCAGCGCGTGGCCGAATGGATGGCTGCGCACCGGACGGACACGTGGAACACGCTGACCCTCATCGGCTCGCACCTGGCCGAGACGCTGACCAAGATCGCCGTCACCTCGGTGGTCGCGGTCGTGTTGCTCGGCCTGTGGAAGCGATGGCTGGAGCCGCTGGTGATCAGCGTGTCGCTGATCATCGAGGCGCTGGCCTTCATCGTCGTGACAGACGTCGTGCGTCGACCTCGGCCAGCGGTGCCTCACCTCGATCAGTCCCCCGTGGGGACCAGCTTTCCGAGCGGGCACGTTGCAGCGTCGATGGCGTACATCGCGATCACCGTGGTGGTGTTCTGGCACACACGCAACCGATGGGCACGGGCGGCCTCGTTGGCACTCAGCGTGATGATCCCGATCGTGGTCGCGCTCTCGAGGATGTATCGCGGCAGGCACTTCCTCAGCGACACCGTTGCCGGCGCACTGCTCGGCGGTGCGGCGGTGCTCTTGACCGTGAGCGTGCTGCGGCACTCGCCGGAGGCCGCGGAGGTGCTGGGCGAACCACAGCGCCCGAAGCAGCTCGACCGGCAGGAGCAGATCCAGCTCGCCACTACCGTCCATCCTGCTCGGGTCCACACCGAGTCGGCCTCTCTGTCGACCGCCCGGTCGGCCCCCGCATCAATCCCCGAAAGGGTGTCATGCCCATCGTGATCGCACTGCTCCTCGCGGCTGGGGTCACCGGCTGCGTGTTCGGACTCGCGGCGCGCCGCGGACGAGGGTCCGACCTCGCCGATGTGCGCGCCGATGGATCGGCTGTCGGCGAGGACACGCTTCGCCGGCACCCGCGACTGGGGCGGTTCCTCCTCGAGCGCCGCGACCCAACCAAGGAGACCGGGCTGCTGTTGACGGTGGCTGTCGCCGCCGTCGCGGTCGGCATCGTGCTGATCGGCGGGGTGCTGGAGATGGTCAGCACCCACCAGGGCTTCGCCCGCATCGACGATGCTGCCGCCCGCTTCGGAGCGCGTCACGCCACCCCTGACAGCACCAATGTGCTCAAGGTCGTGACGACGCTCGGTGGCACCTGGTTCGTCATCGTGGTCGGCGTGGTCGTCGGAGCGCATCAGTACTGGCGCCACCGCAGCGTCGCCCCCACGTTGTTCTTGACCGCCGCGATCTCGAGCACTGTGCTGGTCGGCAACCTCGTCAAGTTGATCGTCCACCGGTCTCGTCCCGACATCGCCCGCCTGGTCGGCGCTGCCGGCTCCTCGTTCCCGTCCGGACACTCCGCCGCCGCTGCGGCCACCTACGCCTCACTGGCCTTGATCTACGGACGCCATCGCTCACGCCGGGCCAAGAGCGTGCTGGCCGGCGTGGCCGCGGCCCTCGCCTTCATGGTGGCAGCGAGCCGCGTCCTGCTCGGCGTGCACTGGCTCACCGACGTCATCGCCGGAGTGCTGCTCGGGTGGACGTGCTTCGCGCTCTGCTCGATCGCCTTCGGTGGTCGGATCATGCACTTCGGTCAACCGGTCGAGACCGCGCAAGCGGTCGCCGTCGATGTGGAAGCGCAGCATCCACCGAACCCGCACCCCGCAGAAAGCCGCCGCTGACCATGACCACGACCTCACCCGCAGCACCGTTGGCCAAGCCGTTGAGCACCACCACCGTCGCTGTGGTGGCGCACAACCTCAAGACCCTGGGCGGTGGGCTGGGCGAACTGCGCGAACTGCTGGCCAGGCACGGTGTCGACGACCCGATGTGGTTCGAGGTGCCGAAGAGCTCGCTCGCACCCGCCCGGGTCCGCAAGGCCATCGCCCGGGGCGCCGAGCTGATCCTGGTGTGGGGTGGCGACGGCACCGTGCAGCGCTGCATCGACGCGGTGGTCGGCGCGCCGTGCACGTTGGCGATCCTGCCCGCCGGAACGGCCAACCTGCTGGCGACCAACCTGGGCATCCCGCACGACCTCGATCGGGCCGTCAACATCGCGCTGCACGGAGCGAACCGGGTGATCGATGTCGACAAGGTCAACGGCGAGCACTTCGCGGTGATGGCCGGTTCGGGGTTCGACGCGCTGATGATCCGTGACGCCGACCGCAACCTGAAGGACCGCTTCGGGAGAGCCGCCTATGTCTGGACTGGCGCGCGCAACATCAAGCACAAGCCCGTCAAGACCAAGATCCGGATCGACGGCGAGACATGGTTCAAAGGTGACGCGACGTGCGTGCTGGTCGGCAACGTCAGCGACATCTCCGGCGGCATCACCGCGTTCGACCAAGCTCGGCCCGACGACGGTCGGCTCGACCTCGCAGTGGTGACCGCGTCGGGCGCGATCCAGTGGACGCGCACGCTCGCTCGAGCCGCGCTCGGGCACACCGATCGCTCGCCGCTGGTGCACATGACGACGGCTGAACGGATCAAGGTGACCACCGCCAAGGCCGTCCCGTACGAGCTCGACGGCGGCGCGCGCCGCAAGACCGATCGGCTGACGATCAAGGTCGTTCCCCGAGCCGTGACGATCCGCGTCGCCACCCTCGACCTCAGCTGACTTCGACCCATCGCCCGCGGTTCTCCGCGTTGAAAAACGCGGTGCGGGGGGCTTGACCTTTCGGGGAACCGCGGGTGGGTGCGCGGGTGTGATGCGGATCTCCGCGAGACTGCGTCGCGGAGGGATGGGACATGAGCAGCCGAACGAAGATCGTCGCCACCATCGGACCGGCGAGCGATTCGCCGGCGGTACTCGAGGAGCTGATCCTGGCCGGCGTCGATGTCTTCCGGCTGAACTTGAGCCACGGCCCCGTCGAGACCCACCTCGCGCGCATGCGCACCGTGCGCGAGGTCGCCGAACGGCTCGGCGCGACGGTCGCGGTGCTGGCCGATCTGCCCGGTCCGAAGATCCGCGCCGGGCGCTTCCCCGAAGGTGGCATCGTCTGGGTCGCGGGCGACGTCGTGCAGCTTCGCGTCGGCAACACCGAGAGCACGGCCGCGATCGTCGACGTCGATTGCGCGACCCTGCTGGAGGACGTCGAGCCCGGCGGGCGCTGCGTGATCGGTGACGGGGCGATCACGCTGATGGTCAACATGGTGGCCGGCGGGATGGTCAACTGCTCGGTCACATCGGGCGGTCGCGTCAACGGGCAACCAGGGGTGCACCTCCCGTCCGAACGCTCGCAACTCACCACGCCGACCGCTCAGGATCTGGAGCTCGTCGTCAGCATGGCCGACGCCGACTTCGTCGCATTGTCCTTCGTGCGCAGCGGTGAGGACGTCCGCAAGCTCCGCGCGGCGATCGCCGAGGGCGGCCCGAAGATCGTGGCCAAGATCGAGACGGCCGCGGCGATGAACGCGCTCGACGACATCATCACCGAGGCCGATGCGCTGATGGTCGCCCGTGGCGATCTGGGCATCGATTGCCCGCTCGAAGACGTTCCTCACCTCCAGAAGAAGATCATCAGGCGGTGCGTCGAGCGTGGTGTGCCGGTCATCACCGCGACCCAGATGTTGGAGAGCATGATCACCTCACCGGCGCCGACCCGGGCCGAGGTCACCGACATCGCCAACGCGGTCTTCGACGGCACCGATGCACTGATGCTCTCGGCCGAGACGGCGGTCGGTCACGACCCGGCCCTCGTGGTCCGCACGATGAACCGCATCGCCGAGCGCGCCGAGGTCGACGCTGCGTACCGCGCCTGGGCACGCCGACTCGGTCGCCTGCAACGCTCCGAGCGGGCCGACGCGGCCAGCCAGATCACGTATGCGATGACCCATGCCGCGCACCAAGCATCGGTCGACATCGGCGTGTCGGCGATCCTGTGCTGCACACGGTCGGGGCGCACTGCGTTGGCAATGGCCAGCTACCGGCCGGAGGCAACGTTGATCGGGCTGACGCCATCGGTGCGGACCGCCCGTGCGCTCGCCCTCAGCTGGGGCATCGAGCCGCTCCAGGCCAGCCTGTCGGCGTCCACCGACGAGATGATCTGGCTCGCCGTCGAGTCGGCGCTGCAGGCGCAGCTGATCAACCACGGCGACACCATCATCGTGCTCGCCGGCACGCCCGACGGCGGTCCAGGGACCAGCAACGCCACCGATGTCCTCCGTGTCGTGACGGTCGCCTGAAGCCGTCGCCGTCAGCTCACGGCGCGGATGCCGCGAAGTAGTGGCCGAGATCGAGATCGTCGACGAGACCGAGGTGGGTGGGCTGCCAGCCCATCTGGGCGCGGGTCTGCGTGCTGGAGGCAGGGCTGTCGAGAGCGAGGAAGCCGGCAAGCCAGGTGAAGTGCTCGCCGGCGGCCTCCGGGGGCACCGACACCATCGGAACGTCCAGGTGCCGGGCGATGACCTCGGCGACCTCGCGGATCGCGACGCCCTCTTCGGCGACGCCGTGCAGTGTCGACCCGGCGGGAGCGTTCTCCACCGCGAGGCGGAACAGGCGGGCGACATCGAGCACGTGTGCAGCCGGCCAACGGTTGGAGCCGTCACCGATGTAGCCGGACGCGCCACGTGCCCGCGCCGTCTCGACGATGGTCGCCATGAATCCGTTGTCGCCCGTGCCGTGCACGGTCGGCGGCAGACGGAGCACACATGAGCGCACGCCTCGGCCGGCGAGCGACCGCACGAGCTCGGCGGTTGCCCGTCGAGTCTCCGGGCCGACCCCGAAGCGCTCCATCGACATCTCTGGACCGTGTCCGTCCTCCTCAGTGGCCGGCAGTCCCTGGGACAGCCCCAGCACGCCAGATGCGATGACCAACGGGCGATCCGACCCTGCCAACACGTCGCCGAACAGCTCGACCGCACGCCGATCGGCGTCCGCAGCGCCGAGGAAGTCACCCGTGAACGCGAGGTCGTGCTTGAACGCGAGGTGGATCACGCCGTCCGATGCGTCGGTGGCAGCACGCAAGCTCTCGAGATCATCGAGCGAGCCGCGATGCACCTCTGCACCGGCGGCGACGAGAGCCTCCGCAGAGGCGTCCGAGCGAGCGAGCCCGACGACCTGGTGGCCGGCCCCGAGGAGCTCGGGCACGACGGCGGAACCGATCCAGCCAGATGCACCGGTGACGAAGTAACGCATGTGAGACCTCCAATGGGTCGCCTCGTCGCTGTGAGCGGCGAGTCGATGTCAGTTGCTGACATCACCCTACCATCATCATCGCTCCAATGTCAGCGACTGTCATCACAGTAGAG
>JAOBWQ010000488.1 GCA_025463425.1 Ilumatobacteraceae bacterium
AGCGCATCGGTGTGCATTCGACCACGGTCGTCGGCCGGAGCCTTGATGATGTCGGCATCCATCGCCCTCGCGGCGGAGGCGATCGAGGAGTGCGACCCTGTCGATGCGATGATCAGCCCGCGCACCCGGTCGTTCCGACCGTCGCCGCGGTGCCGCCAGTCGAAGCGTGCGGCGATCAACGCGCTGAGGTTGCCGCCCGTGCCACCGCTGACGAACACGCCGCCTGCAGTCTCGGGCAGGCCGGCGAGATCGGCCAGCCAGCGCAGCGCCTGGTTCTCGGCGAACACGGCCCCGGCGCCCTCCAACCACGAGCCGCCGAAGATGCTGCTGGCGCCGACGACGAGATCGAAGAGGATCGACGCCTCGGTCGGAGCGGCCGGCACGAACGACAGGTACTTGGTGTGGTCGACGCTGATGGTCGCCGGGGCGAGCACATCGGTGAACACCTCCAGCGCACGCAGGCCGCCGAGCCCGTCGGGCGTGATCGTGTCACCCGCCGCGGCGTACAGCTCGGCGTACGTGCGGGTGCCGTCCAGTGGTGGCGAGTCGAGCTTGATCCGCTCGACGGAGTACTCGACGATCGCGTCGGTCAACGCCTCGATCTCGGCGTCGTGCTCGTGCACTAGACGTTGAGGTCGACGAGCTCGCTGCCCTCGTTGCGCACTTCGCCATCCTTGTAGAGGAGCTGGCCGAAGACGGCCGCGATCGCTGCGAACGACATGCACACCACGACGGGCAGCAACAGCAAGATGACGACGATCGCGATGGCACCGGGCACGGCGTCAGCCTAACCGAAGGCACTCGTCGTGACGGAAGCAGTCGAGGCCGTGGTCGTTGATCAGCCCACAGGCCTGCATGTACGCGTAGCAGATGGTGGTGCCGACGAACCGGAAGCCGAGCTTCTTCATCTGCTTGCTCATCCGGTCGCTGATCTCGTTCGAGGCCGGCACCGGGTTCGAGGCGTCGCGCCGGTAGTCGATCGGCGCACCGTCGACGAAGCTCCAGAGGTACTCGACCGGGTCGTCCATCTCCAGCCACACGCGTGCGTTGCCGATCGTGCTCTCGACCTTGGCCCGGTTGCGGATGATGCGTGCATCACCGAGGCAGCGGGCGACATCGGCATCGGTGTAACCGGCGATCGTCTCGATGTCGAACCCGTCGAACACGTCGCGATACCCGTCCTTGCGGAGCAGGATCGTGCGCCAGCTCAGCCCGGCCTGCGCGCCTTCGAGGGTGAGGAACTCGAACAGCGTCCGGTCGTCGCGTTGCGGCACGCCCCACACGGTGTCGTGGTAGTCGCGCATCTCCGCTTCGGAGCCGGCCCAGCCGCAGCGGGACGGCTCGGCCGATGCGGTCATTGCGGCTTGTATGCCCAGGCCTCGATCTCGACCCCGGCGCCCGCGGCAGGCAAGGCGACGACGGCGACGGTGCTGCGCGCCGGACGGTGCTCGCCGAACCCGCCGACGTAGGACTCGTTGAACGTGGCGAACGTGTCCATGTCGGTGAGGAAGCACATCGTCTTGGAGACGTCGCTCAGCGACGCACCCATCGTGGCCAGCTGGGCCTTCAGGTTGGCGACGGCCTGAGTGGTCTGCGGGCCGACACCACCCTCGACGAGGACGCCGTCCACGAGGCCGAGCTGACCGGAGACGATGATCCAATCACCGGCTCGGACTGCGGGCGTGTACGGACCGAGGGGCTTCTGCGGGGCGATCATGGGCGTCATCGTAGGTCGCCGCGGACCCGCCGACCAGTGGCCCGGATATCGTGCGGGCCGTGACGTCCCTCGATCGCCGAAGCTTCCTCCTCGCCTCCGGCGCGCTCGCCCTCGCCGCCTGCGGCAGCAGCAAGGGCGGTGGCTCCTCGACCGCAGGGGTGGCTGCCACGACGGCGCTCGTGCCGCGCTTCGCGTTGGAGATGGTGACCCCAGGCACGAGCCGGATGCCGTTCTCGCTCGGAACATCGAGCGCGCTGCTGTCCGATGGTCCGAAGACGTTGACCGCCAAGGTCGTCGACGCTTCGAACAAAGTCGTCATCCCGAGCATCTCGGCCAACCAGCGCCGCGTCACGGACGGCATCGTCTACTGGGACTTCCACCCCACCCTCGACACGGTCGGGCAGTACACGATCATCCTCGACGGCGGGAACCCCGACGGCACCGCGATCAGCGTCAACGATCCGAAGACCGTGCCGATCCCGTACCCCGGCCAGCAGCTGCCTCCGTTCGTGACGCCGACCACGAAGGCGACAGGCGGCGTGAACCCGATCTGCACCCGCCTCGTCGGTGGGCCGTGCCCGTTCCACGACATCACGCTCACCGACGCGCTGGCGTCCGGCAAGCCGGTCGTGTACCTGATCGGCACGCCGGCGCACTGCCAGTTCGGGACGTGCGCACCCGGCCTCGAGTTCCTCATCAACAGCGCCGAGCGGCTCGGCGACAAGATCGTCCCGATCCACGCCGAGGTCTACACCGACGACACCGCCACGGTCACCACGCCCGCCGTCGATGCGTACCACATCACCGGCGAGCCGGACCTGTGGCTGGCCGACAAGACCGGCAAGATCGTCACCCGCTTCGACGGTGCCTGGGATCAGACCGAGCTCGACGAAGCGCTCAACGCCCTCGTCGCCTAGCGACGACCGCGGTCCCGGTTCAGATTCGGCGACTCGCGCAGAGTCGCCGAGCAGCCTCAGCTGAAAGACTGGCCGCAGCCGCAGCTGCGCGTGGCGTTCGGGTTGGTGATGTTGAACCCGGCCTGGTTGAGGCCGTCCTTGTAATCGAGCGATGCGCCTTCCAGGAGCTGTGCCGACGCAGGATCGACCAGCACGCGGACGCCTTCGCCGAACTCGGCCTGCTCGTCGTCGGCAGCGATGTCGCCGTCGAAGAACATCTCGTACGAGAACCCGCTGCATCCACCCGGGCGGACGGCGACGCGCAGGGCCAGATCGGTGGCGCCTTCGGCGGCCAGCAGTTCCTTGACCTTGCTTGCGGCGGTGTCTGTCAACGTGATCATGTGCGATCCTCCAGCGGAGCGTGTTGGGTTCGGTACGGT
>JAOBWQ010000244.1 GCA_025463425.1 Ilumatobacteraceae bacterium
GTGATCGTCGTGCGCGCCCGAGCACCGCGCGATTCGTAGGCGCGCACGATGACGTCACCGCTGCCGTCCTCGGCCAGCTTCAACGCCGTCACCACCACGCCGGGGTCGGAGGACGACACGGCGGTCAACACGTCCGTCGCGCCCGCCGCGCCGGCGACGGCGACGACGGGTTGGTTGAGGAAGGCGGCTTCGGCGACCACGTTCGACCGGACGAGATCGCCGAGGTGGGGGAACAACGAGTACGTGAAGCGATGATCGCCGCGATCGGCATCGGGGTCGGGGAAGTTCGCCGCCCGCAGCAGGGTGAGGCGCAGCGCACCACGGTGAACGTCGTGGCCGTACTTGCAGTCGTTGAGCAGCGCGACGCCGTAGTCGGGCTCGCTGACGTCGACCCACCGATGTGCGCAGACCTCGAACTTGGCAGCATCCCAATTGGTGCTCGCATGGGTCGGTCGGGCGACGTGGCCGTACTGGATCTCGCAGTTGGCAGTGGTGGCGTGGACATCGACCGGCATCGCGACCTTGAGCACCTTCTCGTCCTCGTGCCACGCGATGTCCGAGACGACGTCGACGCGCGCGGACCCGGCGCGGAGG
Source organism: Ilumatobacteraceae bacterium (assembly GCA_025463425.1). Lineage (GTDB taxonomy): Bacteria > Actinomycetota > Acidimicrobiia > Acidimicrobiales > Ilumatobacteraceae > WLMZ01. The sequence continues at coordinate 595 of JAOBWQ010000244.1, forward strand.
ACGAGGTCCTGCTGGATCCGCGAGTTGCCGAAGGCGCGCACGACGCGCACCGTCGCGACGAGCGGACCGTGATCGATGACCTCGATCGAATCGACGTCGGTCAGCTCGACCGTGTTCGCGGCGTAGTACTCGTCGAGGTCCCAGGCGTCGTACTCGACGGGATGATCGGTCGAGAGCTCGGGGACGTTCGCGCGTTGGCCGGAGCGAACGACCTCGCGGTCGACGCGCAGGTCGAGCAGCGACGTGATCAGGCCATCGCCGTCGATCGTGACCCGGACGAGATCGTTGGCGAGCACGATGGAGCCGTCGAGCGTCTCGACCGAGACGTCGCCGACGGGCGCGGCGACGAGCGAGCCCCACGCGAACGAGCTGACGGACATCGAACCGATCTCGGCCCACAGTGCGAACGAGCCGTCGTGCAGCTGTTGGACGACGTTCGGCTCGACGTGGATCGCGTCCTGGGGCGCCAGCACATCGCTGACCACGATCACCTCGGCTCGGGCGTGCGGCGCGGAGTTGGCGACGACCACGTCACCGCCGACCGATGATGCGAGGGCGCCCAGCGCTGCGGCGCGGAGCGAGCCGAGCTCGGCGTCGAGCCGCGCGTACGCGGCCTCGGCGTCGTCGTGGACCCACGCGATCGAGGACCCGGGGATGATGTCGTGGAACTGCAAGGTCAGCACCTCGCGCCACGCTGCCTCGAGCTCGTCGTACGGATAGTCGACGCCGGCCACCGAGGCTGCGAGCGTGCCCCACAGCTCGACCTCGCCGAGCAACACCTCGCTGCGCCGGTTGCCGGCCTTGGTCTTCGCCTGCGACGTGTAGGTGCCGCGATGCATCTCGAAGTACAGCTCGCCGACCCACGTCGCCGCGTCGACGTACTCGGCCTCGGCGGTCGCAAAGAAGTCAGCGGGGGAGTCGATGCTCACCGTGGGCAAACCCTCGAGGTTCTGCATCCGTCGATAGCGCTCCATCATCTCCCGGGTCGGCCCACCGCCGCCGTTGCCGTACCCGACCGGGGCCATCGACATCGTGCCCCCGCCGTGATCGGCGTAGTTGCGTTCGGCGTGCGCCAACTGCGCCGGCTGCATCGACACGTTGTAGGTGTCGACCGGCGGGAAGTGGGTGAACATCCGCGTGCCGTCGATGCCCTCCCACCAGAACGAGTGGTGCGGCATCCGGTTCTGCTTGTTCCAACTCAGCTTCTGGGTCAGGAACCACTCGGCGCCGCCGAGGCGGAAGATCTGCGGGAGGCTGGCGGGGTACCCGAACACATCGGGGATCCACACCTCGGGACACGTCATCCCGTAGTGCTCCTCGAAGAACCGTTGACCGAGGAGGAACTGGCGGGCCAGTGATTCGCCGGAGGGCAGGTTCGTGTCGGCCTCCACCCACATCCCGCCGACGGGGATGAACCGGCCGGCGGCAACCTGCTCCTGCATGTCGGCGAAGATCGACGGGTAGCGCTCGCGCATCCACTCGTGCTGTTGGGCCTGGCTGCACACGAACTTCAACTCCGGCTCGCGCGTCATCAGGTCGAGCACGTTGCTGAAGGTGCGCGCGCACTTGCGCACGGTCTCGCGCAGCGGCCACATCCACGCGGTGTCGATGTGGGCGTGGCCGATCGCGCTGATGTGATGCGCGCTCGCCACGGCCGGGCGGGCGAGCACGTCGGCCAGTTCTGCACGTGCGGCGCTCGCTGTACTGGGGACATCAGTGAGGTCCAGCGCGTCCAGCGCGCGTCCGATCGCCACGGTGATCTGCGGGCGTCGCGGTGCATCGAGGGGCAGCTCCTGGATCAGCCCGCCGAGCACGTCGAGGTCGTGGACGAGCGCCGAGACTTCGGAGTTGAACACGGTCAGCTCGGCGCGCTTGAGCGCGTACAGGGGTGTGGCCGGAAGGGTCTGCGGATCGCCGAGTGGCGTCGGTCGGTACGTCGGCCCGCCGATCATCGGGTTGGCTGCAGCCTCGACGAGGAACTCGAACTGCTCACCACCACCAGCCTGCGTCATCAGCGGGATCGAGTGGTTGAGCGGGTTGAGCGCGCGCAGCGGTCCCTGCGGCCCCCACACCAGCCCTTCGGCCTGGAAGCCCGGAGCCAAGCCGAAGCCCAGATCGATGCGCGCCTCCACCGTCTCGCCCTTCCACCCGTGGGGAACGGCGCCGACGAAGTGGAACCACGTCGTGCTCCACGCCGGGCCGTACGCGGCCCCGATGTCGAACGGGCGGAACTCGCCGTCGGCCAGCGCCAGCAGCGCGTCGTCGAACGAGATCGGCTCGCCGGGCACGCTGTACGACGTGACGGTGAACGGTGCCGTCCGGCCGTAGCGGGCGGGGCGGATGCGTTCCATGAGGAACCGCTCGAGGCGCTTCTCGGTGATCAGATGGCGATCGTGCATGGTCGAGTCGGCGCTCAGCCGGCGAGCGGAGGGCTGACGGCCACCGAGCAGGCGATCCGCATCATCTGATCGACGCCGGCGCGCAGCTCGTCGTCGCTGATCCGCTCGCTCTCAGTCTCGCTGGCGATGAGGTCGCTGACGGTCATCATCGCGACGGACTCGACCCGGCGGAGCGCGGCGATCGTGTAGAGCACGGCCACCTCCATCTCCACGCCGAGATGGCCGCGGTCGCGCCACCGCTGCATGATGCCCGGCCGGCTGTCGTAGAACAGGCTGCTGGTCACCACCGACCCTGCGAACACCCGGGCACCCTGCTCGCGCGCAAGTCGGATGGCGAGCTCGGCCAGCTCGAAGGTGGCCGTCGGTGCATGCTGCTCGCCCTGCAGCAACGTGGCGACGGTGGCATCGTCGGGTGTCGCCGCAACGGCCACGAGCGTGTCGCCCATCCGCAGCCCTGGTTTGAGTCCACCGGCGGTGCCGACACGCACGATGCGCTGAGCGCCGAGCTGGATCAGCTCCTCGTAGTAGATCGCCGCGCTCGGCCCACCCATGCCCACCGACTGCACGCTGATCGGCGATCCCTGGAACGTGCCGGTGTAGCCGAGCATGCCCCGCTCCTCGTTGACGCAGCGCGCCCCGGGATCGAAGAACGACTCGGCGATGTGCTTGGCGCGGCGCGGATCGCCGGGCACCAGCACGGCAGAGGCGTAGTCACCGGGTTCGGCGCGGAGGTGGACGGGCATCCTTGCAGCGTACGCGCCCAGCGCCTGGCGGCCCAGGAAACCGAACCCCGCACTGAACCCAGACCCCGCCAAGACACCGGGGCGATGCTTCGGATGTGTCCCGGCTGCGGCGGCCGGCGTCGACCCCCGGCCGGAATCCCTCACTGGGGACAATTTCACTGGACCGTGCATCGGAATCGTCCCCAGTCCTCGGCCAGCCGAGTTCGGGGGCGGCCGCCGCAGCCGTAACCGATCGCAGCATCGCCCCCGTCTTCTGGCAGGGGTTGATGGTTCAGCGGTGCAAACGCCGCCCGCAGCGGTTACTTCAGGAACTTGCTGGTGGTGTTGTCGGCGAGGGCCTTGCCGCCGGTCTGGCACGTGGGGCAGTAGGCGACGGTGTAGCTGCTGTAGCTGACCGAACGGATCGTGTCCCCGCACACCGGGCAGGCCTCGCCGACCCGGCCGTGGACCCGGCCGGGACGGTCCTTCGACGAGCTCATGTCTGTGCGGGTCCGCTCGTAGTCGAGGCCGTCCTGGACGCAGTCGTGGATGGCGGCGCGCACGCGCTCGATCTCATCCGGCTTGAGCTTGGCCGTGTTCGCGAACGGCGAGATCTTGGCGCGGTGACAGATCTCGTTGGCCAGCATCCTGCCCAGCCCGGCGATCGAGCGCTGATCGCGCAGGAACCCGTGCAGCCGTCCGGGATGGGCGGCGAACTGGTGGGTCAGACCGTCCACATCGAGCTCCAGGGCCTCTGGGCCGAGCTTGCTCAACGGCAGATCGACGAGTGCGGTCAGCGTCGGCACGCACCAGACGCCCGCCCGGCGCTCGGTGCCCTGCTCGGTGAGGAGCAGTGCCGGGTTGGACGGTGCATCGAGATCCGGCTCGAAGACGAATCGGGCCTGCCCACCGCGTGGCTTGGCCGACTGCTTCTCGTCGACCAGCAAGCGTCCTCCCTGCATCAGGTGCACGACGAACGTGATCGGCTCGAACTGCAGCATCAGGTACTTGCCGCGGCGGCCGACGCGTTGCAGCGGCAGCCCGTAGGCGTCCTTCGGCGCGGGCACGGCGGTCTTCAGCGCGGTGAACGTGATCGGCACGAACTTGGTCAGCACGTGACCGGAGAACTGCGCGGTCAGGCGCTCGGCGTGGGCCTGGACCTCGGGCAGCTCGGGCATGCTCGGCTGCTGCTACTCGTAGTCGGTCCGCGTGCGGACGGAGTCGAAGACGGCGCTCATCGCACCGAAGATGGCCTGGTTGTCCATCAGCTTCTGCTGGTCGCCGGTGAGCAGGATGCGCCCCTGGATGAATGCTTCCTGCGCGTTCAGCGCGCCAGTGGCGACGCCGACCGCGGTCTCCCACGTTTGCTGGAAGCGCACGTGCTCCGGGAACGCCGGCCCGGCCGTGAAGGCGAACGAGCCGCCATCGACCTGCAGCGAGTAGATGATCGTGCCCTCGGGGGCCTCGGTCACCACTTGGGTGACGCCGATGTCGGTCAGTGCGACGGCCGCCGCGACGTCGGCGCTGTCCGCGGCCTCAGCGGCGACGGCGTCGATCCAATCGAGACTCAGGTAGCGCACGGCGGACAACGTAGTGTCGAATTCGTGTCGCGACCACCCTGGGCACCTCGCGACGAGCATCGCCATCCGGACACCGCGGTCGAGGCCTGGTGGTGGTGGGGCGCGGCAACCGATCTGCGCGCCGGCGTGTTCATCGGGCTGGAGCTGCGCGGATCGCGGTACGACTACTGGGCCGGGCTCGTTCGCGTCGATGAGCCGTACCTGTACATCGAAGAGCTCGACGGGGCAGATCTGCGCGCGGGCCTCGAGATCAAGCCGTCGCAGATGTGGGCCGATCAGGTGTGCGACGTTCCGTTCCGGCAGTGGAGCCTCGGCAACGAGGGCCACGGCGTGTTGCTCGACGACCCGGC
>JAOBWQ010000540.1 GCA_025463425.1 Ilumatobacteraceae bacterium
CCGAGCTGCTGATCCTCGACGAACCGTTCTCCGGCCTCGACCCCTTGGCGGTGGAGACGATGAAGACGATCCTCGCCGACGAGTTGAACAGGGGCACCTCGGTGCTGTTCAGCAGCCACCAGCTCGACCTCGTCAGCGACATCAGCCGCAACGTCGTCATCGTCGACGCCGGGCGAGTGGTGATGGAGGGTGACGTACAGGACCTGCGCGAGCGTTCGGCGGTCCGCTATGCCAACGTCGCGTTCTCGAGCGACACGACGTGGACGCCATCACTCCCGGGTGCCGCGGTGATCGAACAGCAGGCTCGCAACACTCGCGTGCGAGTCGAGTCCGGCGTCGACGTGGCTGCGGTCCTCGCCGACGCCTCCCGTGCCGGCCACGTCGTCGAGTTCTCGTTCACCCCGCCGGACCTGTCCGAGGTCTTCCTGTCCGTACTCCATCGCTCGACCGAGGCGTCGACAGGTTCCGCAGCGTCGGCGGTGGCGCGGTGAGCGGCTTGGCGATGATCCGTCTGGTGATGTCGCGTGAGATCCGCCAACGGGTGCGCTCGCGTGGCTTCCGGATCACGACAGCGTTGATCTGCCTCGGGGTGCTCGGCGCCGGCGTGCTGCACCGAGCGCTGAGCGGCGACGACTCGCAGCCCCGCTACGACGTCGCGCTCATCGGAGCCACTCCTGCCGGGTTCACCGAGGCCGTGGCCGCAGCCGCGCACACGCTGTCGATCGACATCCGCATCACCACGGCGGCCCACGATGTCGCAGTCGCCGCCGTGAGGTCCGGCGCCGACGACGCTGCCGTCGACATCGCTTCCGGCAGCTTGATCTCGAAGTCGGCACCACCCGACGATCTCGCCGCCGCGCTGCAAGCCGGCTGGAGATCCGCTCGGTCGCGTGAGGCAGCACACGCCGCCGGCCTCGACGACAGCCAGATCACGGCCGTGCTCGCGCCGAACGGTCTGCAGAGCTCCGTGCTCGAGCCGTCCAAGCCGCACGACGACGATGTCGGACGACTCGTCGGCTCGGCAGCGGCGGTGCTGCTGTTCATCTCGATCAACGCGTTCGGCGGGATGGTGCTGACCGGTGTGGTCGAGGAGAAGAGCACCGGGGTCGTCGAGGTCCTGCTCGCCCACGTGCGTGCGCACCAGCTGCTGGCCGGCAAGGTGTTCGGCATCGGGGTGGTGGCGATGATCCAGTTCGGCGCAGCGATCATCACGGGTGTCGTCGCGCTGCGGATCTCCGGCACGACCGTGCCGAGCTCGGTGTGGTTCGGGCTGCCCACCACCATCGCCTGGTTCGTCGTCGGCTTCGTCCTGTACAGCACGTTGTTCGCGCTCGCCGGTTCGTTCGTGTCGCGTCAGGAGGACGCGCAGAGCGCCGCCGCACCGATCTCGATGGTCTTCACCGCGGCCTACCTCACCGTGTTCGCACTCGGCGGAGCGCCGTACTCGACCGCAGCACGGATCGTCTCGGTGCTGCCACCGTTCGCGCCGCTGCTGATGCCGTTGCGGATCTCGATCGGCGCGGCGTCGGTGTTCGAGATCGTGCTGTCCGCCGTGCTGCTGCTCGTCGCCACGCTCGGCATGTTGCGCCTCGCCGGCGCCGTCTACGGGCGCACGTTGCTCCACCGCGGCGCGCGCCTGCGCTGGAAGCAGGCGTTGACGATGAAATCCTCGTGATCAGCCGAGCAGCTCGCGCATCGCGCTGACCGTGTCGAGATCGTCGAGCACGGTGATCGCCCGGTTGCGGAACGCGTCGGAGAACTCGCGCTGGTCCTCACCGTTGTAGGGCGGCACGAGGGACAAGAACGAGGCCAGCACGGTGTACCCGGCGTGCACGCGATGTGCCTGCCATGCTTCATCGAAGGAGATCGTTGCTCCGCCGAGCGCGTCGCGCACCGACAGGTAGTGGCGGATCAGATCCGGCTCTGCGCCGCGGCGATCGTCGGCGGTCATCGACATCCCGAGGAAGTAGCTCACGTCGCGCATCGGGGTCATGATCGTGGTCAGTCCCCAATCGAGGAACCCGACCCGGGTGCCGTCGATGAACAGGTTGCCGATGTGCGCGTCGCCGTGGATCAGCGTCTGCCGGCCGGTCTGCCAGAGACCGATCACGGCCAACGGATCGGCGATGTACATCTCGCCGACCGCGATGTACGCGTCGGACAACACGTCGCGGTGGTCATCGATGACGTGGCGCAGCATCCCCGCGGTGAACTCGATCGCGCCGGCGGGGTTGGCGGTCACCCACGGGCGAACGGCGTCGAGCCGGGTGGTGTCCTCGAAGTGCACATGCAGGTGGGCGAGGTCCTCCAGCGCGCCAGCGGCGAGGTCGACGGGGATGCCCCATGTGCCGTCGGACATCGCGCAGCCGGACGCCGCGAGGTCCTCGAGCAGCAGCACGAACGCGCCGTCGTCGTCGGCTTCGGCGAAGTAGCTCGTCGGCGTGCGCATCGTCAGGGTCGGGGCGAGGTCGCGGTAGAACCGAGCCTCGCGTGCGCCCATCCCGGTCGCTCCGATCGCGATCCGGTGAGCGGGGTCGAGCGACGCCATCTTGCAGAACAGGGTGTCCGGTGCCCCCGCCCCACCGCCCCGATCGTCATAGGTGAGACCGAGACGGACGTGGTGGTTGGTGCTGCCGCGTTGGCCGAGCACCTGCACCTCGGCGACGCGCACACCCGGGTGCCGGGTGCGCAAGGCGTCGGTGACCCACGTTGCAGTCAGGCTGTCGACATCGACCGGTAGTGACATTGGAAACCCCCCGGGCGGGGAGCGTAGATCAGTCGATCAGGTAGAACTCGTAGTCGACGCCATGCTCGTTCGAGTTGCCGAGCCCGATGCCCTGAGACGCGTTGAGCCAGGCGTACTGCTCGGCGCCGGTCTCGAACAGTGGCGCAGCGATCGCACGGCGACCCTGGAGCACGCCGAGGTAAGAGACGTAGATCGTCGCGTCGTCGTCGGTGAGGATCGTGAAGCGCACGTCGATGCGCATGCTGCCGTCGGCCCCCACGGACACCCAGTCACCACCGGAGTTGGGCACGATCGTGCCGTTGATCCGTTGACCGGTGATCGTGCCGCCCGTGATCGCGACGATGATCTTCGTGCCGGCCGGTCCGTTGCGGACGTAGCTGGGCGTGCCGATGTCGAGGTGGGCGCTGAAGAGGTGCTGGACCGGAAGAGCGGTCAACGGTTCGCTGGACATGCGCCGACCATACGGCCGGCGCCGTTCAGACAGCGACCCCGAACTGCTTCAAGAAGGTGAGCAGATCGTCTGCGTGCTCCTCTTCGACGGCGAGGATGTCCTCCATCAACCGGCGCGATGTGATGTCGTTGCTGCCGAGCCAGCGGATGATCTCCGTGTACGACGCGATCGCGATGCGCTCGGCGACGAGGTCCTCCTTGATCATGTCGATCAGGTCGGTGCCTTCGACGTACTCGGCGTGGCTGCGCGCGACGAGCGTGGCGGGGTTGAAGTCGGGCTCGCCCTGCAGCTGCACGATGCGCGCCGCGATCAGGTCGGCGTGGCCCTGCTCCTCGGTGGCGTGCTGCAGGAACTCGGCCGCCACCGACGCGGAGTTGATGCCCTCGGCCGTGTAATAGTGGCGCTTGTAGCGCAGCACGCACACCAGCTCGGTGGCGAGCGCTTCGTTGAGCACCTCGACCACGCGCTCGCGATCGGCGCCGTAGTCGTCGGTGAGAGGGCCCTTGTCCATGTTGGCGCGGGCGTTGGCACGAAGGGTCTGGATGTCAGAGAGATGGTCGCTCACGAGCGGCACGGTACCCGGCGTCCGTGCAGGTCAAACCCGCTCAGGCGCTATCGCGTTGGAAGCGCCGGGTGGCCCACCATCCGAGCAACACGGTGACGGCGAGGCCGATGACGGCGCCCTTCACCACGGTCGTGGAGGACAGGTCGCCGACGAACAGGCTGCGGACCGCGTCGATCACGTAGCTCAGCGGGTTCGCCTGGGAGATGTGGCGGAGCCAACCCGGCGCAGCCGCCATCGGGAGGAGGACACCGGAGAGCAGAAGCAGTGGCAGCGAGACGCCCTGGACCATCGGTGCGAACGAGTCCTCGTCCTTCAGGATCAGCCCCATCGTGTACGACGCCGCAGCCATGCCCAGCGACAGCACGGCGATGACGACGATCGCGATGATCGAGCCGACCAGCGCCGGTCGGGTTCCGAACGGCAGCGCGACGAGGGTCAGGAGGACGGCCTGCACGCCGATCGTGACGACGTTGGTGAGGGTGCGCCCGAGGATCAACGACGAGCGGTGCGCCGGTGTCACCCGCTGGCGGTCGACGACCCCCTCGCGCAGCTCCTGGATGATGCCGAACCCGGCGAACCCCGCACCGAAGATCGCCAGCTGCAGGAGAAGCCCGGGGACGAACACGTTCCACGAGTTCTTGCCGTTGAAGCCGCCACCGGAGATGTTCTTCAGCAGCGGCCCGAACAGCACGAGGTAGAGGATCGGCTGGGTCAGTCCGAAGAACACCCACACCGGGTTGCGCAGCTGCTGCTTCATCTGGCGGGCGAACACGACCCACGTCTCGGTGAGCATGGCTCTACTCCTTGTCTTCGCGAAGGGTGCGACCCGTGAGCGTCAAGAACACGTCGTCGAGCGTCGGCCGGTTGACCTGCACCGAGCGGAGCGGCAACCCTGCGGCATCGAGGGCGCGCAGCAGTGGAGGAACGGCGGTGTCGCCGCGTTCGACGGTGAGCACCAGTCGACCGCCTTCGATGATGCTGGTGCGCGGCTGCAGCGCTTCGCCGGCGACGGTCTGGGCGACCTCCAGGTCGCCGTCGACGCTGATGCTGACGACGTCGCCGGACACACCCGCGCCTTGAGCGCGTCGGGCGTGTCGTCGGCGACGATCGCACCGCCGTCCATGACCAGTAGACGGTCGGCCAGCACGTCGGCCTCTTCGAGGTAGTGGGTGGTCAGCACGATGGTGACGCTGTGTTCGTCGCGCAGGGCGCGGATGTGGTCCCAGAGGTTGGCCCGACTCTGCGGGTCGAGCCCGGTGGTGGGTTCGTCGAGGAAGACCAGCTTCGGGTTGTGCATCAGCCCGAGCGCGATGTCGAACCGCCGCCGCTGGCCACCCGACATCTCCGAGAGGGCTCGCTTCTCGAAGCCGCTGAGGTCGAGCCGGGGCAACATCTCGACGAGGCGGGCCGAGGCCTCGACCTTGCTCATGCCCTGCAGCCGTGCCTGGGTGACGAGCTCCTCGCCGAGGATCGTGCCGGGCGCGGGTGTGGCGCCGATCTGGGCGACGTAGCCGATCCGCCGCCGGACCTCACGCGACTGGGTGATCAGATCCGCACCGGCCACCGTCGCGGTGCCGGATGTCGGGGTGAGCAGTGTCGTCAGCATCCGCAGGGTGGTGGTCTTGCCGGCGCCGTTGGGGCCGAGGAGCCCGACGATCTCGCCCTCGGCGACCTCGAAGTCGACGCCCTTCACCGCAGCGACGGGCCCGGTCTTGGTCGAGAACGTGCGGGCCAGTCCGTGTGCGCTGATCATTGCTGCGAGTCTAGTCAAATTTGACTACTGACGTCAAGGCTGGGCATCAACACCGGTCGGTCGGACGGGTTCGCCGGCGAGGACGTACTCGCCGTCGCGGAGCCGCTTCATGAACTGTCGTGACCACTCCATGTCGGCCCGCGTGCGCATGACCGCGAAGTCGATGTTCTCGCGGACGTGCTCGGGGATGCCGCCGGTTTCACCCGTGTCGCCGTCGCGGATCGACGAGCGGATGAACTTCATCTCGGCGACCTGGGCCTCCATCTGCGCCAACCGGGCCTGCAGCGCTGCGACGAGCTCCTCCCGAGTCATCTGAGTGAGGAAGCACATCGCCGGGAAGAACGGCTCCTGACCACGCTCGACCTTCCACCAGGCGGCGCGGAGCAGCGAACGGAAGTGAGCGTCGCCCTCGTCGGTCATCGTGTACTGGGTCCGTTCGGGTCGGTTGAGCTTGCCTGTCGGCCCGACCCGCGCGGGCGACGCGGTCGAGTCGGATGGCACGGTGGCGATGAACCCGTCGCGCTCCAGCGTCTTCAGGGCCGAGTAGATCGAGCCGGGCTGGACGTTCACCCAGCCATCGAGCCGCCACCCCTGCAATTCGCGACGGACGTCGTATCCGTGCACGGGCTGGGCGAAGTCGACCACGCCGAGGACGAGCAACCGGATCGAGCTCACGCGTCGGCACGATAGTCGAGTTTGACTGTTGCCGTCAGCCTGCCAACGGTGCACCCTCGCCGAACGCGCACGCGGCGAAGCGATGACCCATCCGGGCGTACCCGTCGTTGTTCGGGTGCAGCCGGTCGGGAAGGTCGGCGGCGTCGTCCGCGCCGAACAGCTGCAGCCCGTCGAGGTAGTGGAGGTTCGCGTCGCCGACCTCACGACGGATGGTGACGATCTGCTCGAGCAGCTCGCGGATGCGCACCAGCGTCAGGCAGCCGCTGCGGATCGACTCCATCCCGGGCACGGTGTCGAAGCCGCCGTCCGCGGACATCAGGGTCGGGCCAGGCTGTAGCTCAGCGCTCGGGCAGAAGATCGGCGACACGACCAGGGTCGGCGTGTCCGGATGCCCGTCGCGGATGGTGTCGAGCAGACCGTGGACTGCGGGGATGAAGGCGCGCTCGCGCATCGCGTCGCCATTGACGGTGTTGATCCCGAGCTTGAGGCTGATCACGTCGACGGGCAGGTCGCGGATCGTGCGCGCGACGAACTGATCGAGCTGGCACTGCCCGGCGAGGCCGAGGCTGAACAGCTCGACGCCACCCAGGTCTGCTGCGATCGCCGGCCACACCTCGAGCGGTGTCTCGGCTTCCATGCAGTGGCTGATCGAGCTGCCATAGTGCAGCCAACGGCGTTTGCCCGTCGGCTCCGCTGGACGTGCGCCGGCGTCGTCCGAGATGCGCATCGCGCGCAACTCGGTGCTGGATCCGTGCGGGAGCCAGATCTCGATCGAGGTCCAGTCGCCACCGAGTCCCTCGAAGCGGATGGTGGTCGCGTCGCCGGCTTCGTATCCGACGTCGTTCGGGTTGGACATGTCGATCACGAAGCAGTTGTACGACGGCGCGGGAACGGTCTGGATCGGCACCCCCGGACCGCGCAGCTGGAAGACCGGCGCCCGGGAAGGGCCATCGGCCAAGCGAAACCCGGTGACGAGGACGTCGAGCTCGACCACGTCCGAGTCCGTCGCGAACGAGAGGCGCACGCCCGACCCCATCGAGATCATCGAGTGCATGAACAGGTCCGGCACCTGGGAACGGGTCCAATGGGGAAGGCGGCGTGGCGTGATGCCCGTGTCCGTGCGGTCGAAGTCGAGTGCTCCCACGCAGACGACGGGTCCGCCCACGAGAGCAACGTCCTGCATGGTGGAGGTCATCGGCTCACTGTAGGTGCGGTCCCGCGGCCGCATTCCGACGGAAGTCTGGAACACTGCTCGCCTGTGGCCGAAGCAGTGATCCAAGGAGGGAGCAGGCGGGTTCGAGGACTGTTGATCACGCTCGTCGTGGCCGTCTCGATCACCACGAACGCTTGGGGCCTCAGTGCGATGGGCTGGGGCAACGCCTACTACTCGGCAGCAGTGCGCAGCATGGGCACCAGCTGGCACAACTTCATCTTCGCCAGCTTCGACGCCGGTGGTTACGTCTCGGTCGACAAGCCGCCGTTCTCGCTCTGGGTGCAGGTGATCTCGGCGAAGATCTTCGGGTACTCCGAACTGGCCCTGCTGCTGCCGGAGGTGCTGGCCGGCGCCGCCGCGGTCTGGTTGCTGTACTGGGGCCTGCGCCGCACGTGGGGCACGACAGCCGGCCTGGTGGGCGCCGCAGCGCTCGCCGTCACGCCGATCAACGTCGTCATCAACCACTCCAACAACACCGACTCGGTGCTGGTCCTGCTGATGACGGCCGCTGCCGTGACAGCGATGGAAGCCGTACGCACCGGCCGGCTGCGGTGGCTCCTCGGCGCGTGCGTGCTCGCCGGGTGCGCGATGACGACGAAGATGCTCGCCGCAGCGCCCGTCATGCCCGGCCTCCTCATCGCGTTCGGATGGTGCGCGCCGGTGCGGTGGCGGGTCCGGCTCGGTCAGGTCGTCGTGGGCGCGCTCACGCTGGCAACTGTCGGCCTGTGGTGGTTCGTCGCCGTGCAGGCGACACCTGCCGGCGCCCGACCGTACGTCGGGTCGACGCAGACCAACTCGGTGTTCGAGTTGGCGTTCGAACGCAACGGGCTCAAGCAGGTCGCCGGCCTGGCGACCGGCCTCCCGATCGGTGGCAACCACCCGCCGTCTCGTCCGCCGGACATCGGAGCGGGCAGCGCGGACGCACGGCCGCGGCCGAGGCCGGCGGTCGACGCGCCGCTCCTGTCGCCGTCGGCGACGCTGTCGCAGGTGCCCGATCGTGGTGAGGGGCTGCCGCTCTCCCGCAACCGGGCGAACCCAGCGACGGTGGGGCTCGGCTTCGTCAGCGGCACGCCTGGAGTGAGCCGGTTGCTGAACCGAGAGCTGGGATCAGAGATCGGGTGGCTGATCCCGCTCGGCGTCGTCGGCGCGCTGGCGGGCTTGTGGTCGACCCGCCTGCGGCGGTCGCCGCGGCTCGGCGCGCTGCTGGTGCTCGGGTGCTGGTTCGGTGCCGGGGCGATCGTGTTCTCGTCGACGAAGGGCGTGCTGCACCCGTACTACCTCGCCGGGGTGGGACCGCCGCTCGCCGGGCTCGTCGGGATCGGCGTGGCGACGTTCCGGTTCGATCTCGAAGCCGGTCGCCGACGGGCGTTGATCTGGGTCGCCGCGCTCGGCCTCACGGCGTGGGCCCAGTGGGTGATCTGGCGTCGGTTCGACTGGCGCACCTGGTTCGTTGTGATCGCCGTCGTTGCCATCGCAGCAGCGATGGCGGCGGTGGTCATCGGATGGCTCGCCCGGCGACGGAACAGCGTCGTATCGACCCAGCCGCGCCCGGCGCTCGTGATCACGGCAGCGTCGGTGGTCGCCGTCCTGCTCGCCCCGGCGATGTGGACCCAGGGCAGCTTGCAAGCCGGTGTCTCCGGACCGTTGCCGTTCGCCTTTCCCGAGCGGATGCCGACGGGCGGGCCGACCGCCAACCAGATCACGCCGAACGGTGGCTTCGAGTTCCCGTCGATCTCCGTGCCGTCGCTCGACAGCTACCTGAGCGAGCACAACACGGGCGAGCGCTGGGACCTGGCCGTGCAGAGCGCGGGCCCGGCGGAGGAGCTGATCATCTCCTCCGGTGAGCCGGTGATGGCCATCGGTGGCTTCGTCGGCTCGGATCCGATCCAGAGCCAGGCGCAGGTCCAGGACAAGGTCCGTGCCGGTGAGCTGCGCTACTTCCTCCTCTCGAGCGGCGCACGGGGACTGATCCCCGGACTGTTCGACAACCTCGATTCGGTGACGTGGGTCGTCAAGCGCTGCGCGATCGTCTCCAGCGACGTCTGGGAGCACCACGCCAAGGAGGACACGGCCGAGCCGGGGACGCAGGCGTTCCCCGGTGGTCCGACCGCGTCGAAGTTCACCCTGTTCGACTGCAAGGGCGCGCTCGACTGAGCGTCGTCGAAGCGGTCAGGTGAGCTCGGCCGTGATCAGCTCGAGCAGCTCGTCGTAGTCGTCGACGGCGGGGAACTGCGGGAACTGGGCGACGATCGATGCCGGCGCGTGGAACAGGAACCCGGCATCGGCCTCGGCCAGCATCGCCGTGTCGTTGTACGAATCACCCGCGGCGACGACCCGGTAGTTGAGGCTGTGCAGTGCTTCGACGGCGCGGCGCTTCTGGTCGGGCATGCGCAAGGTGTAGTCGATGACCCGGTCGTCGGCGACGACGAGGCGGTGGCAGAGCAGGGTCGGGAAGCCGAGTTGGCGCATCAGCGGCTGGCCGAACTGCTCGAAGGTGTCCGAGAGCAACAGCACCTGGGTGCGCTCGCGAAGCGCGTCGAGGAACTGCTTGGCGCCGTCGAGTGGCGACAGCGTGCCGATCACGTCGGCGATGGTCGACATCGACAGGCCGTTCTCGGCGAGCAGCTCTAGCCGGCCGCGCATCAACACGTCGTAGTCCGGCTCGTCTCGTGTCGTGCGCCGCAGCGCGTCGATGCCCGTGCGTTCGGCCACCGCGATCCAGATCTCGGGCACGAGGACGCCCTCGAGGTCGAGCGTGACGATGGACTGGCGGGCGTCGGGCACGGAGGACATTGTTGACGATCCGGCCGGGGTCGGCCAACTGTCAGAGTGCGGTCGCCACCCGGTGCGCGCCATGCATCGCTCCTTGGAGGTAGCCCTCGGGCGATGCGTCGCCGATCACGTGGGTCTCGATGCCGGCGGCGGTCAGCGCCCGGGCCAGCGGGTTCTCGATCAGCTCGTCCGGGGCAGGTCGAGTCGTGTCGACGACGAGATCGAGCTCGCCCGCGTCGTCGGGGGACGCCTCGC
>JAOBWQ010000563.1 GCA_025463425.1 Ilumatobacteraceae bacterium
TACGGCCAGGTCACCGACCTCGAGCTGGCTGCGAAGGAGATCCTGCGGATGCGCGATCTGCTCGAGCAGATCCTCGCCGAGCACACCGGCCAGACGATCGAGAAGATCCACAACGACACCGACCGCGACTTCGTCATAGAAGCACCGGCGGCCGTCGAGTATGGCATCATCGACGAAGTGATCTCATCTCGCACAGCTGTCGACCGCTCCGGTCCGATCCGCTGATCGATCCGGCAAGGGGGCATTGTGGCGAAGTTTGGTGACACCGGCGAGCTCCTCAAATGCTCGTTCTGCGGCAAGTCCCAGAAGCAGGTCAAGAAGCTGATCGCAGGCCCCGGGGTCTACATCTGCGACGAATGCATCGACCTCTGCAACGAGATCATCGAAGAGGACCTGACCGAGTCGAGTGAGCTCCGCTTCGAGGAGCTGCCCACGCCGCGCGAGATCCGTTCGTTCCTCGACGAGTACGTCGTCGGCCAGGACGATGCCAAGAAGATCCTCTCCGTCTCGGTCTACAACCACTACCGCCGGATCCAGCACCAGCAGTCGGCCGGTGTCGGCCGTCGCGACGAAGTCGAGCTGGCGAAGAGCAACATCCTGTTGCTCGGACCCACCGGTTGTGGCAAGACGCACCTCGCCCAGACGCTGGCGCGCATGCTCAACGTGCCGTTTGCCGTCGCGGACGCCACTGCGCTCACCGAGGCCGGCTACGTCGGCGAAGACGTCGAGAACATCCTCCTCAAGCTGATCCAGGCCGCCGACTTCGATGTCAAGAAGGCCGAGACCGGCATCATCTACATCGACGAGATCGACAAGATCGCACGCAAGAGCGAGAACCCGTCGATCACTCGCGACGTCAGCGGTGAAGGCGTGCAGCAGGCACTGCTGAAGATCCTCGAAGGCACGGTTGCGTCGGTGCCGCCGCAGGGTGGGCGCAAGCACCCGCACCAGGAGTTCATCCAGATCGACACCACCAACGTGCTGTTCATCTGCGGTGGCGCCTTCGCCGGCCTGGAGCCGATCATCGAGCAGCGCATCGGGCACAAGGGCATGGGCTTCAACGGCCACGTCCGCTCCAAGATCGACAAGGACCCCGGCCAGCTGTTCGCCCAGGTGCTGCCCGAGGACCTGCTCAAGTTCGGGATGATCCCCGAGTTCATCGGCCGTCTGCCGATGATCGGCGCGGTGCGCAGCCTTGACCACGACGCGCTCGTCAAGATCCTCGTCGAGCCGAAGAACGCGCTGGTCAAGCAGTACCGCAAGGTGTTCGAGTTCGAAGACGTCGAGCTGGACTTCACCCCGGATGCGCTGATCGCGATCGCCGACCAGGCGCTCCTGCGCGGCACCGGCGCGCGTGGTCTCCGCTCGATCCTCGAAGAGGTCCTCCTCAACACGATGTACGAGCTGCCCGGCCGCACCGATGTCGGCCGCGTCACCATCGACGGTGAGACCGTGCGCAACAAGGTCACCCCCACGTTGGTGCCGCGCGAACCGGCACGCACCGCGCGGCCGCGCCGCGCCGCCAGCTGACCCCAGCAGTGACACCATGAGCGTGCGCCGATGAACGTGGCCCAGGCGCTCGCGCACCTCGACGCGCGCGCCAACTACGAGAAGACCGGCGCGATCACCGGCCCGTCGCTCGACACCATCGAGCGGTTGATGTCGGTGATGGGCGAGCCGCAGCTGTCGTATCCCGTGATCCACGTGACGGGGACCAACGGCAAGGGCAGCACCGCGCAGATGATCACCCGCCTGCTGATGGCCCACGGCCTGACCGTGGGCACGTACTCGAGCCCGCATCTCGAGCGGATCAACGAGCGGATGACCTACAACTGCGAGCCGATCAGCGACGACGACTTCGCCGAGCAGATCGGCGCGGTGGCCGACCTCGAGGTGCTCGCCGGCGTGCAGCCGTCGTACTTCGAGATCGTGACCGCTGCCGCGTTCCGTTGGTTCTCCGACCTCGCGATCGACGTCGCCGTCGTCGAGGTCGGGCTGCTCGGCCGCTGGGACGCCACCAACGTCGTCGACGCCCAGGTCGCCGTGATCACCAATGTCGCGCTGGATCACACCGAGTTCGCCGGCCCGGCCAAGACCGACATCGCACGCGAGAAGGCCGGCATCATCAAAGCCGGCAGTGCCGTCGTGCTGGGGGAGACCGACCCGGAGCTGGTCGAGATCTTCCGCGCCGAGGGCGGCGCGGTGGTCCTCGAACGCGGCGAGGACTTCGACTGCCTCGAGAACAACCTCGCCGTCGGCGGTCGCGTGCTGGATCTGCGCACGCCGACCACCGTGTACACCGACGTCTTCGTGCCGCTCAACGGACGCCACCAGGGCGACAACGCCGCCGCCGCGCTGGCCGCAGTGGAGGCCTTCTTCGCCGCACCGTTGGCGGAGGAGATCGTCACCGAGGGCTTCGCCGAAGTGCTGATGCCCGGACGCTTCGAGGTGCTCAACCACCTCCCGCTGGTGATCGTCGACGGCGCGCACAACCCCGCCGGCGCCGATGTGTGCGCGCAGGTCTTCTTCGAGGACTTCCACCCCGAGGGCCGACGGATCCTCATCGTCGGCTGCCTGCGCGGCCGCGATCCGGTGCAGCTGCTGAGCGCGTTGCGGGCCGACGAGTACGACCTCGTCTACTGCTGCACCGCTCCGTCACCTCGCGGGCTGCCGGCCGCCGAGCTCGCTGCCGCAGCCCGCGCGAACGGCTGCGACGACGTGATCGAGATGCCGACGGTCAGTAGTGCGTGCGAGCGCGCCTCGGAGGGCGCGAGCGTCGACGACGCGATCCTTGTCACCGGATCCCTGTACGTGGTCGGCGAAGCACGTCCGTACTTCCTCAAACGGCGGATGGCGTAGCGCTCATCGCTGGCCCCGGGCAGGAGCGGGGCGCGG
>JAOBWQ010000626.1 GCA_025463425.1 Ilumatobacteraceae bacterium
GCGGGCGATGCCTTCGCCGACGCCTTGGCCGGCGCCCGTGACGATCGCCGTGCGTCCGGCGAGTCGCGTGCCGATCGAGCTCATGCTGTCATCCAGACGCCGCCGTCGGCGGTCAGCGTGGCGCCGGTGAGGTGGTGGGCGTCCGCGCTGGCCACCATCCGGATCAGCGGCACGACGTCGTCGGCCACGCTGCCGGCACCGGCCAGTGCCGGAGGTGCGAGGGAGACCTCGCCGACGGCCGCGACGTCGATGCCGAACAGCGCCGGGGCGAGCGCGATGCAGTTGACCGTCATCCCGTCGGCGCCCCACTGGCGGGCGGCCGATTTGACCATCACCCGGATCGCCTCGGCGGTCGCCGCGACGTGGGCGAGGGTCGGCGCGCCGGACATGCCGATCGTCGGCACGATCGCGATCAACCGCTCGTGGCGCGCTCGATGCGCGCCCTGGAACGCTGCGATCGCGGCCTGCATCGGCCGCTCCCACGCGGCATCGAACTGGTCGTCGGTGATCTGCTCGAACGGCGTCGCCGTCGTGACGATGTCGGCCACCACGACGGTGGTCGGGCGCCCGACCTCGATCGACGCCGCACGCAACGCATCGGCCAGCGCGCCGCTGCCTTCGATCACGATCGTGCTGCCACCGGCACCGTTCCCCACGAAGCGGTCACCGTATCCGGTCCCCGTTTGCGACCCCGGGTCGAGCCGATGGCGCTGCCGGCCGAAGGTCGGAACCCATGCACTGACGGGGACGATGTTGCGGTG
Organism: Ilumatobacteraceae bacterium; assembly: GCA_025463425.1. Lineage (GTDB taxonomy): Bacteria > Actinomycetota > Acidimicrobiia > Acidimicrobiales > Ilumatobacteraceae > WLMZ01. The sequence goes on from JAOBWQ010000626.1 coordinate 762, forward strand.
CTTTCCGGTTGCGGCGGCCGCCTTCGAGTGCGGTGCAGGGGTTTCTGGGAGCGTCAGATGACGGAAACCGTCACTTCTGGCTCCCAGTCCGCTCGGGTCCTGGTTCTGGGAGGGAATCCGGCGCAGGGTCCGGCGAATGTGCACCCAGATGGCCGGGCGACGAGCCGGCCGCCGCCGGCGCAGCCCGCCGAAGCATCGCCCCCGTGCTCGGCGGGGTTTCGGCCGACGGTCGGCGTCAGCGCCAGAGGGTGCCGCTGCGGGCGGCCTCGGTGGCGGCGCCGATGTGGGTGGGGGTGCCGGCGGTGGCCACTGAACGGCCGAACTTCGGCGCTGGAGCCGGCAGGGTGACGCCGTTGATCTTCACGAAGGTGCCGCGCTGCACGTTGTGGGGGTGCTGGGCGGCCTCGGCGGGGGACAGCACGGGCGAGAAGCAGGCCTCGGTGCCTTCGAGCAGCGCGCACCACTCTGTTCGGGAACGCGTGATGAAGATCGCCGCGAACGTGTCCTTGAACGCGCGCCATTGCTCCCTGTCCCATTGCGGGAAGGCGGCCGGATCGAGCTCCAGGCGGGCCAGCAGTTCGGCGTAGAACTGCGGTTCGATCGCGCCGAGCGCGATGTAGTCGCCGTCGGCGCACTCGTAGACCTCGTAGAAGTGGGCGCCGGTGTCGATGTGGTTCGTGCCGCGCGGGCCCCAGCCGCCACCTGTGGCTGCGAAGAACGGTGCGGCGACCATTGCTGCGCCGTCGACCATCGCTGCGTCGATCACCTGACCGAGCCCCGACACGGTCCGCTCGAACGCGGCGGCTGCGATGCCGAGTGCCAGCATCAACCCGCCACCGGCGAAGTCGCCGAGTAGGTTGATCGGCGGCACCGGCTTGTCACCCTCGCGGCCGAGCAGCCAGAGCGCTCCCGACATCGCGATGTAGTCGATGTCGTGACCGGCGACGGAGGCGAGCGGGCCCTCCTGGCCGAAGCCCGTCATCCGGCCGTAGATCAGCCGCGGGTTGCGTGGGCACACGACGTCGGGGCCGATGCCCAGACGCTCGCACACGCCTGGTCGGAACGGATCGATGAACACGTCGGCCTCGTCGAGCAGGGACAGCAGCAGCGCCACATCGTCGGACAACTTGAGGTCGAGCGCGATCGAACGCTTGCCCCGCATGAACAGGTTGGTGGGCGTCTTCGCCGGATCGACCTTGGCGGCCTCGCTGGGCCGGTCCACGGTGATCACGTCGCACCCGTAGTCGGCCAGGATCATCCCGCAGTACGGGCCCGGACCCTGCCCGCCGAGCTCGATCACGCGCAAGCCGCTCAGGGGTCCGGTGGAGGCACGAGGGGCTTCGGGTTCGGTCATCAGGTCATTGTGACCGGGTGTGCCGCGCGTCGGCTGGTCGTAGCGCGGCCGCCGTCGAACCCGTCGATCGACCCCTCGCTCCGGATCTGACGACGCGTCAGGTGCGAGCTATGTTGCCCGCATGGAAATGGGTTACACCACAGAGCAGGAGGCGCTACGCGCCGAACTGCGGGCCTACTACGACGAACTGCTCGACCCGGCAACGGTGGCCGAGCTGTCCGAGGGCCACGGCATCTCGGCCAAGACGCGGTCGGTCTGGAAGCAGATGTGCACCGACGGCTGGGCCGGCATCGGCTGGCCGAAGGAGTGGGGCGGCCAGGGCAAGAGCGCGATCGAGCAGTTCGTGTTCTTCGACGAGTCGATGCGCGCCGGTGCACCCGTGCCGATGCTGAGCATCAACACCGTCGGCCCGACGATCATGGCTTACGGCAGCCAGTGGCAGAAGGAGTTCTTCCTGCCCAAGATCCTCGCCGGTGACCTCCACTTCTGCATCGGCTACAGCGAGCCCGGCGCAGGCACCGATCTCGCCAGCTTGAAGACCTCTGCGGTGCGCGACGGTGACGAGTACATCATCAACGGCCAGAAGACCTGGACCAGCCTCGCCAACGGGGCCGACTACTGCTGGCTCGCGGTGCGCACCAACAGCGAGGTCAAGAAGCACAAGGGGATCAGCATCCTGCTGTTGCCGATGGACACACCGGGGATCACCATCCAGCCGCTCAGCCTGATCGGCGACCACGACATCAACTCCGTGTTCTTCGACGACGTCCGCATCCCGGCCAAGTACCTCGTCGGCGAGGAGAACGAGGGCTGGACGCTGATCACCACCCAGCTCAACCGCGAGCGGGTCACGCTCTGCAGCAGCGGCGTGATCGAGCGTGCCTACGACGATGTCAAGAACTGGACCAAGACCACGCTGCAGCCCAACGGTGACCGGATCATCGACCAGGAATGGGTGCAGATCAACCTCGCCAAGGTGCACGCCAAGCTCGACTTCTTGCGGCTGATCAACTGGAAGGTCGCGTGGTCCTCGACGCAGGGGGTGCTCGACGTCGCGGCTGCCTCCAGCGTGAAGGTGTTCGGCACCGAGTTCTACCAGGAGGCCTATCGACTCCTGTTCGAGGTCATGGGCCCGATCGGCTACCTGACCGCCGGGTCGCCCGGCGCTGTGCTGCGCTCGCGCCTCGAATCCGCGTACCGCGGCACGATCATCCTCACCTTCGGTGGGGGTACCAACGAGACGCAGCGCGATCTCATCTCGATGTTCGGACTCGGGTTCCCCCGGGCCACACGCTAGGACGACACCACCATGGACTTCAGACTCTCCGCCGAGCAGGACGACCTGCGCGAGCTCACCA
>JAOBWQ010000653.1 GCA_025463425.1 Ilumatobacteraceae bacterium
CCGAGATCGCCCGCCGCTATGCCCCGGACCTGCTGTCCCGGCAGCAGGTGGCGGACCTGGTCGACATGCTCCGCACCGATCAACCGCTCCTGGCCAACGAGGTCGGCAACGACCGGGTCCCGATGCCACTGCTCCACCAGGTCATGCGCGCCCTGCTCGCCGAGCGGGTCTCGGTGCGCGACCTTCCCCGGGTCATCGAGACGCTGTCCACGTCCATCGGACAGATCCATGGTGTCGAAGCCCTTGCCGACGAGTGCCGGGCCGTGCTCGGTGCGCAGATCGCCGCGCAGGTCGCGCCGTCACAACGTGTGTCGGCCATCCTGCTCGTGCCCGAGCTCGAGGGACGGCTGATGTCCGCGCTGCGCGACGTCGACGGCACGACCCACCTCGCGATCGAGCCGGAGCTGCTCGACGCGGTGCGTGAGTCCGTGCGCAGCGCATGGGAACGCCTCGCGGGTGGCGACCCGGTCGTGCTGACATGCGCCCCGAACCTGCGTCGTCCGTTGTCCCGCGTGCTCAGCGCAGCCGGGATGGAGCTGCCGACGTTCGCCTACCGCGAGCTGCCCCGTCACCTCACCATCGACGTCAGCGAAGTGGTGGGCGTCTAGGTGGGCCGACGCCGACTGATGGCCCGCACGGTCGGTCTTGGAGGTTGTTGAACCATGAGCAGAGTCACGTACCCGATCGTCGAGCGCTTGGCCGATGAGGTCATCGTCACCGCACGCAGCACCGTCGAGGCCCAGCAGGCCGCCGGCGAGGCGATGGGAGGCGACTGCACCATCGTCAGCGTCGAGCGGGTCCACGAGGGCGGCATCGGTGGCTTCTTCGCCACCGAGCTGGTCCGGGTGACCGCCCGGCCGTCACGATTCAGGCGGGCCGATCTGGAGCTCGATGCCGCGATGACCTCGGCAGAAGAGCTGGTCTCGTCGTTGCGGGTCAGCTCACCTCAGTTCGCGGACCGGTTGATGAGCGAGCTCAGCCAGCCACGTGAGCCCGCAGCGTTCGTTCCGGTCGCCGCCCCGGCGCCGTCCACCCCGGCGGTCACGCCCCCGGTCAACACCGCTGCCCGCCGCTTCGAGCCGTTCCTCGACGACGACAGCGATCGCTTCCGGCCGCTCGGCCAGGCGGCGTCGTTCGTGCCCGAGGACCCCGCGCTCTCGATGATCGCCGATCACCTGCCGTCGCTCGACGACGAGCCCGTGTTCGACGAACCCGCCGATGACGACGAGGTCGACTTCTTCGACCGGTTCAACGCCAACCAGCCGACGGACGCCCCGCTCTACAACCGCCACGGCACGCCGGCCGTCGACCACGCGGTCGTCGCCGAGGTCCGCGCTGCGCACGAGTCGATGTCCACTCCTGCCTGGGAGGTCATCGACCGAGTCGTGCAGGAGCATGCCGCGATGCAGAGCCGCCCGGCGGCGATCGTGCACCGGTGTGCCCCCTCCGCCGACGCAGACCAGGACCGGTCACCGGTGGTCGTTCCCCGTCGCCTGCCCCACGCCGTCGATGCGCGCTGGTCGCATCAGACGCTGCGCGCGATCGGTCTCCCCGATCGCATCGTCGACCTCGCGATGCTGCAGCGCCCCGTCGAGGGCCCGCAGTGGATCATGGCGCTGATGGGTGCCTTCCGCACCCTGTGCTCGCCGGCTCCGCCAGGTCCGACCGTGCTCGTGGGCCCGTCGTGCGCCAACCTCGCCCGCCAGCTCCGTCTCGTCAGCGTCGGCTCCGAGGAGCTCGCCGAGTCGCACTCGTCGGTCGCAGTCGCCAACGTCTCGACCAACATCGCCCGCTCGGCGATGAACGACCGCTTCGTGCACCTCATCGTCGGCGGGCAGTGGCAGCACCTCGCCAGCATCCCCGCCCAGGTCGTCAGCGCCGCCACGGAGGCTGATCTGCTCGACGCCGTGCGGACCTGCTGCTCCTGGAACGCCACGCTCGGCTGGACCCTCGTCGACAACCGCTACGAGCGCATCGACGAGTTCACGCTCGTCGCCCACGTGCGCTCGATCGTCTTCGGGAGTGCCTCGTGACGGCCGCCCACGCCGAGCCGGCGGTCGAAACCGCCGAGGCTCCGGAGATCCACGACGAAGTCGTCGATGAGGCCGCCGCACCGATCGATCCGAACGCACTCCGGGTGTGGATCCCCGCAGCCCGGCTCCCGGTGCTGGTCGCGATGGAAGCGGCCGGGATCGTCGTCATCGACGAGCCGGACGGCGCCAGCTACGCGATCGTGTCGACCCGCCTCGCTCGTCACCGGATCACCGAGTACACCGCGCAGGCCGCCGAAGGTGGCCTGGCCGTCGTCGTCCTGGTGCACCCCGGCGGTGAGAGCGTTGCCGTCGAGGCGTTGCGGGCCGGTGGTCACGTCGCGATCGCCGAAGGGGACTCCGACGCACTCCGCGCGCTGAGCATCGACGTCGACCTCGACGGCGAGAAGATCAACGCCCTGCTCGACGCCTACGAGGCCCGGCTCGGCCGCAACCAGACGGTCGTCAAGTCGAACGTCGCGATGTTCGATCCGGTATCCGGTCTGCCCGCAGCCGGTGCGCTCACCGCGCGGGTGAACTCCGGCAATGGCGATCCGGACCAGAACCTGCGCGTCGTGGCGATCACGGTGGCCGGGTTGTTCGACCCCGTCCGCCTCCGCCTCGGCGCCGACGGCCACGCCCTCCTCCACCGCCGCATCGCGACGGCGATCCGGTTGATGTGCCAGCCACTCGGTGAGCTCTACGACGACGGAGACGGTTCGTTCCTTCTGCTCGCGCCGCACCTGAGCAGCGATGCGACCGATCGACTCGGCCGCACCCTGTCCGACATCGTTGGCGCCTACTCCCCCGATGGCCACATGCCGATGACGATCGCGCTCGGGCACGCCGGCCCGGAGTGCTCCTCGGACCTGTCCACGCTGCGCGAGCTGGCCGGCCGCGCCGAGAGCGCTGCCTCCCTGGAGGAGCGCTCAGCGGTGCTCGGCGCCGGCGAGCTGGTCGGCCCGCTGGCCACCGCCACCGAGCTCGAGGTCACCC
>JAOBWQ010000679.1 GCA_025463425.1 Ilumatobacteraceae bacterium
CTCGGATCAGCCCGATCACGACGCAGCACCCGCCGACGATCGTGTCGACCAGATCGGCCGGAAGCCCCGGGTTGTGGCGGCGATCGGCGGTCGACTCGGTGACCAGCGTGCGGAAGACATCCTCGGCTGCGTCGCGGTCGAGGACGAACTCGTCGGCGTCGATGGCGCGGCCGACCTCGACGGCAGCCATCGCCCGGGGGACCGCGCCGGCGAGGAACACGACGGTGGCGTCGAGCACTGCGGGAAGCTCACGCTTGGCATCGTCGACGTGATCCATCATCTCGCCGATCGCGTTGGTCAGCTCCTCGGGAAGCGGTGGGTTGCCGATGATGTGACGCTGCCCGAGATCGATCACGCCGCACGGGATCGCGAAGTTGTCCCACGACTCGGCGGATCGTGCCGAGTCGGAGTCGTCGGTGATCGTGAGCGTCGTCATCGAGTCGCCGACGACGACGTCGAGGCGGGTCATCGCATGACCGCCGCGATCCGCTCGTCGACCCAGCGGCCGACGGGATCGTCGCCGCCGGCGAGGAAGTAGCCGTAGTGGGCGTGGAGGCACTTGACCCCCAGCCGCGTGCCGCCCACTCCGCCCGACGGTCGTGGTCCGACGTGGCCCGCCGGCAGGTGTGCGTCGCGTTCGGCCGCGTACCTGGCGTGTGCGCCGGCGATGGCGTCAGGATCGATCTCGGCCTCGGCCTGGCGGACGCCGCCCGCTGCCTCCAAGCGCCCGATGGCCGCCACGACCGACCGTCCGATCAGCCAGTAGCGGGTCGGCATCGGCGTGCCGTCGTCGAGCAACGGTGCGTTGCGCAGCACCAGGGGATCCCCGGCGGTGTCGCGGACGACGACCTCGAACGTGCCCTGCGGATCGCGGCCGAGCAGTTCGCGGACGCGGGCTCGATCGTCGCTCATCGGATCGCGCCGGCTACTTCTTCCGGGCTCGGCTCAACGCCAGCAGCAAGACGACGATGCCGCCGAACACGGGAAGGAGGCGCTTCAGCAGCGCGGTGCCGCCGAGGCTGAACGCGTCGATCGGCTCGGCTGCGGGTCCGTTGATGATCCGTGTCGTCGGCTTGCTCGGATCTGCGCCCGTCTCCGGCGCCGGAGCGGTGGTGTCGGCGTTTGCAGTCTCCGCCTCCGCCGCGTCCGAAGGGGTCTCGGTCGTCGGCTCGGCTGCGACATCGGAGGTCGGCTCGGCAGCGGCCGTCGCCGGCGGGCCGGCCGCGTCCTTGGCCAGCATCTCGTCGAGGTTCGTGGCGAACTGGGCCATCAGCTTCCCGCTGATGTCGGCCAGCGCGCCGCGCCCGAACTGGGCGACCTTGCCGGTCATGTTGAGATCGGTGTGCACGACGCACTTCGCGCTCGTCGGCGAGATCTCCTCCAGCGTCGCGGTGATCAGGGCCGAGGCGTTGCCGTTGCCCTTGATGTCGCGGCCGTCGCCTTTCAGCACGGCACGGTGGTTCTCGTCGTCGCGCTCGACGAACGAGGCTTCGCCCTTCAGCGCGGCCGTGATCGGCCCGACCTTGACCTTGACGACACCGCGGTAGATGTCTCCCTCGATCTCCTGCAGCTGCGCGCCCGGGAGGCACGGTGCGATCCGCTCGACGTCGGTGAGCACCGCCCACGCCTCGTCGATCGGACGGTTCACGGTGAATTCGTTGACGAGTTCCATTGCTGAAGATCCTCCATCGTGTCGATGTCGGCTGGCGAGCCGATGCATGCTACTGGCCCGACGAGGTCCGGTCGCTGTGCGATCAGGCTACGGGCTCCCTGGTCACCAGCGATGGGGAGCAGCGGCCAGACCGACTCGCGCAGCAGGACCGGGTTGCCTCGGACCCCGGCGTAGGTGGCGACGGCGATCTCGGCCGGCGATGCCGCGACGGCTTGCCAGGCGTCGGCCGTGATGAAGGGCTGGTCGCCGAGCCCGACGATCATCGCCGTTGCGCCGAGCTGGGCCGCGACCCGCAACCCGCATTGGAGCGACGACGCCTGGCCTTCGGCCCAGCGTGGGTTGCGTGCGACGGTGAGTCGGGAGACGCCGGGATCGACATCGCCGACATCCAGCTCGACGGCGCCGGTGACGAGCACGACGTCGGCGAATCCGGCGGCGAGCACCGCATCGAGTGCCCACCGAAAGACCGGGCGGCCGCGCAGATCGGCCAGCAGCTTGTGCCGCGCGTCACCGAAAGATGGAGTGACGACCGTGTCAGCGCCGGCCCGAAAACGGCTCCCAGCGCCCGCGGCGAGCACGATCGCGCAGATTTCTCGGAAATCTTCTCGCGCCATGGCCATGCCACATTCTCGCTGATCACGCCCACATCCGATGAACGATGCCCGGCCGAGAGGTGACCCAAACATGACGAAATGGTTACGAGGGGGTTGATTGTTGCTTTTCGATGTCGTTATCATCTCGCTCTGTTACGAAGCGGGGCCGTTCGGTACCCGGTTCGTCACAGACGTGGCGCTCTCGTTTGGCGCAACGCGACGGAGCGGGCAAACGCTCACGCCGCACCCCCACCTCCTCCTTGGGCGTGGCGGTGCCAAACGAAGGGACAGTCACCATGGGAACTCTTTCCGTGTCTGGACATCGAAGCAAACAGATCTCGCCATCACAAGCTCACCGAGCAACGTGGCGGGCACGAATGGGCATCGCGGTGATCATCGCCGGCTCGTGCCTGGGGGCTGTCGTCGCCCCCGTGGCCGCTGCGGCCGCGACGGCGCCGACGCACATGGCGACGTCGAGCCGAGTCCGGTTCGACGACCCGATGGCAGCGGTGGCTATCGCGGCGCTCACCGACCTCACGGCCTACACCCGCAGCGGGGATGGGTCGGTGCTGATCGCCTACGTCGTCGAACGCGATCAGATCGCAACAGAGGTGGCCAACCGGCTGGGCATGGATCCCGTCGCGATGACCACCGCCTGGCAGAACGCCGACTTCGCCCATCAGACAGCGCTCATGGCTGCGTTCACTCAGCTCGGGGTGCCGTATCACCGCAACTCCAGCAAGGCGGGCGAGGGGTTCGATTGCTCCGGCCTGACCACCTACGCATGGGGCATCGCCGGCACCACGCTCGTTCGCCAGTCCGGCTCGCAGATCCGCAACGCCGCCGCCCGCACCGCTGAAACCGCCATGGCCGGCGACCTCGTTTACTACCCGGGCCACGTCATGCTGTGGCTGGGGATCGACAACGCGATCGTGCACGCGCCGTACACCGGCCGCAACGTCGAGGTCGACACCGTCGGCAAGCACCGCAGCCTGCGCTATGGCAACCCGATCGGCTGATCAACCGATCGGCTGACCGGCCGTCAGCTGTGGATCGCGCCCGCGCCGTCGCGCAGTGACGGAGACTGGCGCCCGGTACGGCGCGAGATGATCTCGGCACAGATCGAGATCGCCGTCTCTTCCGGCGTGCGCGCACCGATGTCGAGCCCGATCGGTGACATCAGCCGCTCGATCTGGTCGGGCTCGGTGAGACCCGCCTCGGCGAGCCTCTCCATCCGCTTGTCGTGGGTCTTGCGACTGCCCATCACGCCGATGTAGCCGACGCTCGTACCGATCGCGCCCATCACCGCGGGTACGTCGAATTTCGAATCGTGGGTGAGCACGCACACGGCATCACGTGGCCCCAGCGATTCACCTCGCTCACTGAACAGCCGACCCGGCCAGGACACCAGGACCTCGTCGGCCATCGGGAACCGCCGCTTGGTGGCGAAGACCTCGCGTGCGTCGCACACGGTCACTCGGTAGCCGAGCATCTTGGCCACCTTGGCGAGCGCGGCCGTGAAGTCGACGGCGCCGAAGATCCACATCTGTGGAGGCGGGGCGAAGCTCTCCACGAAGACCGCGACGGTGTCGGTGTCGATGAGATCCTCCGGCGTCGTCTCGCCACGTGGTCCGTAGTGGCGGACGCCAGTGGTGGCCGCCTCCAGTTCGGCCAGCGCGTCGCGGCCGACGATGCGGTCGAGCTCGTCGTCCCCGAGCGTGCCCAGCGCTGGCTGGCCGGGGCGGATCAACAGCTTGGCGCCGACGTTCGGGCCGTCGACGACGGTGACGAGAGCGACCGGCTCGTTGCTGCGGATCCGGTCGCGGAGCGTTTCGTACAGGGACGTCACGACGCTGCCGTCACCAGTCGAGAGGTTCGATGAACAGGTGGATCGTGCCGCCACAGGTCAGCCCGACGGCGAAGGCGTCGTCGTCGCTGTAGCCGAACGTGACCAGGCGCGGCCGCTGGTCGCCATGGAGGATGCGCAGTGCCTCGCCCACGACGGCGCCTTCGACGCAGCCACCACTGACCGACCCGGCGACCTCGCCGTCCTCGCTGACGGCCATCGATGCGCCGGGATCGCGCGGACCCGAACCTTCGACGTCGACGACGCGGGCGACCGCGATGCGGCGTCCGTCGTGGCGCCAGCGCTCGATGTCGTCGAGGATGTCACGCATGTCCGTTCCCTTTCCGGTTGGTCGTCCGAGTTGCGGCGCCGGAGACGACCCTGGCCAGCTCCTCCATCGCGGCCATGGAGTGCCCTTCGACGAAGTGGTCAACGTACGGTAGTGCTGCCGCCATTCCCCTCGCGAGTGGCGCGTAGCCGGGCGTGACCTTGAGTGGGTTGACCCAGACGAGCTCGTGGGTGATCCGCTGGAGACGCTGCATCTGGTCGGCCAGCAGCTGCGGGTCACCGCGATCCCACCCGTCGCTGAGCACGATCACGATCGCGCCCCTCGCCATGCCACGTACGCCCCACTCGTCGTTGAACCGACGCAACGTCTCGCCGAGCCGGGTTCCTCCACTCCAGTCCGAGACGCGGCTGCTCGCGAGGCGCAGCGCCTGGTCCGGGTCGCGGCTGCCGAGCTCCTTGGTGATGCGCGTCAGGCGGGTGCCCATCGCGAACGCCTCCACCTTCTGGCGGCCGGCGACGGCCGCCTGCACGAAGCGCAACAGCGCTCGGGCGTAGGGCTCCATCGAGCCGCTCACATCGAGCAGCAGGACCATCCGTCGCATCCGCTGGCCGGGTTCGCGCCAGTGGCGCTCCACCGGCTCACCGCCGGCGCGCAGCGAGGCGTGCACCGTTCGGCGCAGGTCCGGGCGCCGGTGGTGGCGCGTCGCCGGGACGAGGCGCAGCGAGTGGCGCGGCTGGCCGACGAAGCGCAGCTGCGCCATCAGCTGCTGGGCGAGGCGCAGCTCGTCGTCGCTGTAGGCGCCGAAGTCCTTCTGGCGCAGCACCTCGGTGGCGCTGAACCGCAGCTGGATCGTCGGGTCGTCGTCGGCGTCGGCAGCGTCGGGATCGGACCCGTCGTCATCGTCGGAGTCGTCGGTGTCCATCGCAATCGTGATCCGCTGCAGCTCCTCCTCCAGCGTCGGCTCGTCGCCGGTGCGTGACTCCCAGAACACGGCGAAGGCCCGATCGAACAGCGGGACGTCCTCAGGTCGGCGCACCAGCGTGGCGCGCGCCGCCCAGTAGACGCGCGACCGTTGGTCGATGCCGACCGCGCCGAGAGCCTCGGTGAACGCGAGCACGTTGCCGATCGGCACCGCGATCGCCAGACCGCGAAGCACGCGTGCGAACGCAGTGGCGATCGTCTCGGCGTCCTCGATGGTCGGGTCCGAGGAACGGTCCGCGTCGTGGGGCGACGGCCAGGGCGACGTCACGCCGGGAGCATGCCTCGCTCGAACGCGTGCTTGACGAGGTCGGCGATGCCGTGCTGCTGGACGCGCTCGACGTCCTCGCGGTACTTGAGCACCGCGCCCAGCGTGGCATTCACCGACGCCTCGGTCAGCTGGGTCAGGCCGAGCCGGCCGAGCGCGGTGGCCCAGTCGATCGTCTCGGCGACTCCGGGTGGCTTGTAGAGGTGGAGGCTGCGCAGGCTCTCGACCGCGGCGGCGACCTGGCGGGTCAGCCCGAGCGTCACGTGCGGGACCCGCATCCGCACGATCTCGACCTCGCGCTCGAACGTGGGGTGCTCGACCCAGTGGTAGAGGCAGCGCCGCTTCAGCGCATCGTGAACGTCGCGGGTGCGGTTGCTGGTGAGCACCACGATCGGCGGGCGCTCGGCGCGGAAGACGCCGAGCTCGGGCACGGTGATCTGGAAGTCGCTGAGCACCTCCAGCAGATAGGCCTCGAACTCGTCGTCGGCGCGATCGATCTCGTCGATGAGCAGCACGGGCGGCGGACCCGGCACCGGGGTGAGCGCCCGCAGCAGTGCCCGCTTGAGCAGGAACCGCTCGTCGTAGAGCTGGCCTTCGAGCGCCGCCGTGCCGGCCCCGAGGGCCTCCCCGCTGGCTTCGGCCGCGCGCAGGTGCAGCAGCTGGCGGCTGTAATCCCAGTCGTACACGGCCTGGCTGACGTCGATGCCTTCGTAGCACTGCAGGCGGATCAGCTCGCCGCCGGTCCACCGGCTGAGCACCTTGGCCACCTCGGTCTTGCCGACACCGGCCTCGCCCTCGAGCAGCAGCGGCCGGCGGAGCGCGAGCGCGAGGAAGATCGTGGTCGTCAGACCCTCGTCGGCGAGGTAGCTGTTCGCTGCCAGCGCGGCGGAGACGTCGTCGACGGTGAGCGGCGGATCGGTCATCGCCGGCCAGGCTAATGGCGGCGTCCTCCGTCAGGTGAGAGCGGTCGTTCCGCGCGGTGTCACTGAATCGGGCAAGATCAACGGATGGGAGCGATGTGGGACGCCGTTGGACGAACGTGGCAGATCTCACTGTGGAGCGCCGCAGCCTCTTCGGTGACGTTGATCGTCGTCGATCGCGAGCATCCCGATGTCGCCGTTGCCCTCGTCGGGATGGTGCGAGGTGACGACGACCGGTGGTCGGCGACGATCTCCGCGGCGACGATCGGCGATGCAGACCTCTACGGCTTCCGTGTGGACGGGCCGGCGGGACCTGCTGCGCGGTTCGACCGCGCCAAGCTGCTGCTGGATCCTGAAGCTACCGAGGTCTGGTTCCCGCCTGGCCACGACCGGGACCTCGCCCGCGTGATGGGAGCCGACACCCTGGGGCACTCGCCGTTCGGCGTACTGCCGATGACCCGACCGCCCGCGCTGGTCCCATCGCCGATGCCCTCGCCGAGGCCGCGCCACAGCACCAACGATCTCGTGATCTACGAGGTGCACGTGCGCGGTGCCTCGATGCGTTCCCCACACGTCGACCCTGACGTGCGCGGCACGTTCGCCGGACTGGCCGGTCACGTCGACCACATCGCATCACTGGGCGTGACTGCGGTCGAGCTGCTGCCGGTCCACCAGTTCGATCCCGCAGAGGGCAACTACTGGGGCTACATGCCACTGGCGTGGAGCGCGCTGCACAACGGCTACGCGGCGGACCCGCATCGTGCCGACGACGAGTTCCGGGCGATGGTGGAGACGTTCCACTCGCACGGCATCGAGGTCATCCTCGACGTCGTCTACAACCACACCACCGAGGAGGACGAGCTCGGCCCGACCTACCATCTACGCGGCATCGACGACGCGGCGTACTACGTGCTGCACGACGACGGCTCGTACCGCGACGATGCCGGCTGCGGCAACGTCGTGCGCGCCGCGCATCCCGCGGCCGGCGCTTTGGTGTTGGATTCGCTGAGCCGCTTCATCGAGCTCGGCGTCGACGGGTTCCGCTTCGACCTCGGCTCGCTGCTCGGCCGCGACATCGACGGTCGCCAGCAAGAGCACAGCGCGCTGATCGATCGGATCACAGCGCTGGCCGCAGCGCACGACGTGCGGCTGATCGCCGAGCCGTGGGACCTCTCGGCGTACCAGATCGGGGACGCGTTCCCCGGCCGCACCTGGGCGCAGTGGAACGGCAAGTTCCGCGACGACTGCCGTGCGTTCCTGCGCGCGGAGGACGGCGCTGTTGCAGCGTTCGCTCGACGGATCATCGGCAGCCCCGATCTATACGCCGATGCACCCGGTCGGAGCATCAACTTCATCACCGCCCACGACGGCTTCACTCTGCACGACCTCGTCAGCTACGAGCACAAGCACAACGACGCCAACGGATGGAACGGCACCGACGGCACCGACGACAACAAGTCCTGGAACTGCGGGTGGGAGGGCGACGACTTCAGCACCGCGCCACCCGATGTCGACCCTGCCGCAGTGAAGCAGTTGCGGATGCAACAGATGAAGAACGCGTTCGTGCTGCTGACGATGTCGGGCGGGGTGCCGATGATCGTTGCCGGCGACGAGTTCGCGCAGACCCAGCACGGCAACAACAATCCTTACAACCAGGACAACGAGACGACCTGGCTGGACTGGTCGCGTGAGGCCGACTACGCCGACCTCACCGAGTTCGTGCGTTCGGCCATCCGGCTGCGTCGCGACCACGGCGATGGTGCGATCGATCTGCACGGTGTCGATGCGTCGCCCGATCTGGCCTGGACGTCACACTCGATCGCCTGGCAGCGTGGCGACCTCTATGTGATCGCCAACGCGTGGTGGGAGCCGCTCGGCTTCACCATCCATCCCGATGGCGATCTGGCGGACGGCCGTGAGTGGCGCGTTGCGCTCTCCAGCTCTGCCGCCACCGGCCCCCTCCTCGACGGCGTGATCACGGTCGCCCCCCGCTCCACCGTCGTCCTCGCCCGCACCTGACGTTCTCCGGGCCCCTCGCTCGCGACGCGTCGCACACCCCGAGGGCGCTGCGGCCCCCGGGTTGCATTCGCCGGTCGGAAACCGGCGAATCCACCCACGGTCCGGCATTGCGCGATCACCCCGACGCATTCACCGGCCATCGGCCGGTGAATGCAGCCGGGACCGCTGGTCGAGCAATCGCCGAACCTGACTCACCACGACCTTTGACCTGCGCTCGACCTGGCGCTTGGTGAAGTTGAGAACCGTCCAGCCGTCGAGTTCGAGTTCGTTGCGGCGATGGCGATCGTTCTCGAAGGCCTCGAGTGAGCGCAGATGCACGCCATATCCGTCCATCTCGAACGCTCCCCTGAGTCCCGGGTAGCTCCAGTCGAGCTCGAACTGCGCACCGGTGCTGACGGTGACGAGGTGGTGGAGCGTGAGTGGCGGCAGTCCCGCGTCGGCGAGTAGCAGGCCGAGTGCGGCCTCTGGCGGCGAGTCGGCAGCAGCGTGAACGAGAGTTCGATCGGTAAGGGTGGCCCGTACGATCGGCACGCCGCGGTGCCCCTTCAGCGCTGACATCTGTGCCTCGAGGTCGTCGAGCGCCAGGAGACGGGCCGACGCCCACTGCTCGATCCACTTGCCGAGGATTACGGGTCCGACGAGCGGGGCGACGTCGACGACAGTCCGCGCAGGTGACGTGATCGGCACGCCACGGAGCACGGTCTGCTCAGGCGGCCTGCTCGATCGATGCGAGAAGACTCCGGGATGGAGTGAACGCCGGGCGCCGTCACTTCGGTCAGAAGGCACTGATAGTTCCGCGCTCCCCACATCGCGACCGCAAGGCGATGCGACGACAGTGCGCCGGCGCCGGCGGCGAGCACGCCTGCAAGTGCTCGTTGGTCGAGCGTGATCGGAGCGGCCGGGTCGCGGAACACGCCGCGATGCACGGGGATCAACAGCCGGCGCTCCAGAAGCGAGTCGACTTGATCGTCAGTGACACCGACGTTCC
>JAOBWQ010000026.1 GCA_025463425.1 Ilumatobacteraceae bacterium
GCCGGCGGCGCAGCGTACGGAGCGTCCAAGTTCGGCGTTATCGGCCTCACGAAATCCGCCGCGCTCGACTACGCCGCCCAGAACATCCGCATCAACGCCATCTGCCCCGGCATCATCGACACCGCCATGATGGGGCGATTCACCGGCGGCACTGACGCCGGCCGCAGCGAGGTCATTGCCCAGGAACCGATCGGCCGCATGGGAACCGCCGAAGAGATCGCCGCCGCTGTGCTCTGGCTCAGCTCACCAGCCGCGGCATTCGCTATCGGACATGCCCTCGTCATCGACGGAGGCCAGACGGTCTGAAGCGAGATGGATCTGGCCGACATCGCGAGGCCCGCCGCTCTCGCGTTCGACTGAACACAGGACGCACGCGGGCGACCGACACAGAACGCTAGGAGCCGTTGAGAACCCGTACGTATCCGATGTTCTGCTGGTTGACGGGGCTGTCCACAAAGTGCCGTTGATGGCACCCAACAGCCCAGTCAGGCGACCACCGACAGCGGTCGAATGGCGATCAGCGGGCAGACCCAGATGGCCGCGAGTGGGCAGATTCACCTGTCCACCGACATTCGAGCCACCGTTCGTTCACGGACCATCCCCCACAGCGGTACGTGACGGTTCTTAGGCTCGATCGCATGATCGAAGCGGCCGGAGGTGTGGTCTGGCGCAGCACGAGCATTCATGTCGAGGTCCTGCTCGTGCACAGGCCGCGACGTGACGACTGGTCGCTCCCGAAGGGCAAGCGCAAGCGTCGTGAGACGGCGATGGACTGCGCGATCCGTGAGGTGCTGGAGGAGACCGGCATGCGCGCCGACGTCGGCTTCGAGCTTCCCGGAACTCGATACAACGACCGGAAGGGTCGACCGAAGCAGGTTCGCTATTGGTCGATGCACGACGCCGAGGGCGTCTTCCGACCCAACTGTGAGGTCGACCAGATCCAGTGGGTCAGGCTCGACGACGCCGGCGAGCTGTTGACCTACAAGCGCGACCTCCACGTCGTCGGAGCCCTCGATCGGCTGTTCGTCTCCGCCGCCTGACCGGCCGGCGCTGACCCCTCAGGTGGTGAGGGTGGCGAACAGATCCGGATCGCTGCGCTGGATCCGCCGGTAGTTGGCGTCCCACATGTGCTGCAGGAAGTACTTGCGGTACATCGCCTTGCCGCCGACCACCTCGTCGAGGGCGATCTCCTGGCCACCGGCCGCGACGCACTCCAGGTGGTAGCGAGCGCACATCTCCAACGTCATCGCCTCGATCACCGCGTGCTCGAGGGTGTCCGAGGCGATGATCGCACCGTGGTTCTGCAGGATGACCACCCGCCGATCACCGAGGTCATGCGCGACCTGGGTGTGCGGCTTGTGCCCGTCATCGAAGTAGGTCACCTGCTCATCGTGGAAGAGCACGGCGGCCACGTTGTACATGCCGACCGTCGAAGCCGTCGACGACAGCACGGAGATGTAGTGCGAGTGGAGGTGCACGATCGCGTTGACGTCGGGGCGGAGCCGATAGATCAGCGCGTGGAAGTTGACGGCCGGCGAGAGAGCGTGTTCGCCGACGATCGGGTTGAGGTCGAAGTCGAGCATCGCCACGTTGCCGGGCATCGTCTCGTCGAGGTACTCGAACCCGGTCACCCAGAACCCGTCGCCGGTGTCGGCGCGAGCGCTGACGTGGCCGCCGACGTTCGAGTCACAGCCCTCGCGGTACAGCATCCGCCTGCCGGCTGCGATCCGGAACGGAAGGCTCGACTCGTCCATCAGAAGGCCTCGGGATCGTCCTGGATCGCCTGCGGAACCGGATGCTCGAACAGCTTCGACGCGTTCTCCCACGTGACCTTGCGGATCTCATCGGCAGGGAAGTGGCCGATCTGGTCGTGGATGATCTCCTGGGTGTCCGGCCACGTGCCGTCCTGGTGCGGGTAGTCGGACTCGAGCATCACGTGGTCGATGCCGATCCGGTGCCGGTGGTCGAGGCCCGACGGATCCTCGATCGCGCAGAACCAGAAGTTGCGCTGGAACACCTCGCGCGGCGTGAGGTCGATCCCCTCCCAGGTGCCGTACATGGCCTGGTACCGACCGACGTGATCGAGCCTGTCCATCAAGCCGGCCACCCATCCGATGCCGCCCTCGGAGAGACAGATCTTGAGACTCGGGAAACGGACCGGCAGCTTGGAGTACAGCCAGTCGACCGCGGCGAACATCGCCCACCCGAAGAACAGCACGCCGATCGTGTCGGCCGGTGCGTCCGACGACGTCATCGGTGCCGACGACGACGAGCCGACGTGCAAGCACACGACCGTGCCCGTCTCTGCACACGCCTCCATGAACGGGTCCCAGTGACCGGTGTGCAACGACGGCAGCCCGAGGCGTTCGGGCAGTTCCGGGAACGTCACGGCGCGGAAGCCCCGAGCCGCGTTGGTGCGGATCTCCGCTGCGCCGACCGCGGGATCCAGCAACCACGGCACCTGCGCGGGGATGATCCGACCCGGATGACGACCTGCCCACTCCTCGAGGTGCCAGTCGTTGGCCGCACGCACGACGGCAAGGGCGAGCTCCGGGTCACTGACACCGAGCTGGTAGCGCTGTCCGGCGAAACCGGCGAGCGACGACGGGAAGTTCAGTGAGGCGTACACGCCGTTGAGATCCATGTCGTGGATCCGGGCGTCGATGTCCCACGCGCCCCTGCGCATCTCGTCGAACCGACTGGGCTCGAAGCTCAGCTCGGACTGCGGGCGCCCGACCACGGCGTTCAGCCCGACCTTGTAGTGCCGCTTGTCGTCGTAGGCCCAGTACTCCATGCCGGCGTCGTCGAGCAGGACGCGGGGCGCGAGCTCCGCGAACCGAGCCGGCACTCGACCGGCGAACATGTGCGGCGGTTCGACGAGGTGGTCGTCGACCGAAATCAGCGTGTAACGACGCCGGCGGCGTTCCGGTTCGGGCAGGAACGTGACGGTCGCCGGCTTGCTCCCGACGAAGAAGCCTGGACGACGCTCGAGGTCATCGAAATCGATCGACATCGAGGTGACCGTAGCGTTCGGCGGGTCATTCGGCTGCGGCCGAGCCGTGACGATCAGCCGAGCGCGGCGAGCACCGCGTCGGTGTGCATGCCCATCGTCGCTGCCGACCCGATCGGTTCGCGGGCACGCGGTGCAGCGAGCTGCAGTCCACCGATGTCGGTCATCGGCCCGGCGGCCGCGAACCGGGCCGAGCGACTCAGCGACGCCTCGATCCGCCATCGCCCACCCCGCTGGAGACAGTCGAGAACAGCCGCAGCGGCCGTGAGGCCGGTGAGTGGATCAGCGATCGCGTCGGCGCAGAAGCACGGACCGAGCTCGTCGTGCGTCGCCAACCCTCCGGCGATCGCGGCGTCGTCTCCGAACCCGATTCGCTCGGCGGCCATCCCGATGGACCCGTGGGCGGTGATCGACAACCAGATCCGGGGTCCGTCGAGGGCAGTTGCATCCACGCCAAGTTGACGGAGCGCTCGCGGGCGGGACGCCTCGATCACGACGTCGGCGTGCTGGATCAGTCGCCGCAGGTCGTGACGACCGGCGTCGGTGCGGAAGTCGACGCAGACGCTCTCGTGGCCCGCATGGATCAGATCGAAGAACGTCGGTGTTCCGAACCGCGCACCATCCGGGCGGTGCGCGCTCTCGACCTTGACCACCCGCGCCCCGGCACGAGCCAACACGTCCGCGCACAGCGGACCGGCCCACAGAGCTGACAGGTCGACGACGAGGAGCTCGTCGATGGGCCGCAACGGTGCCACTCCGTCGAGCGGCACGACGTCGACAGCTGAGGTCGGCCGGTCGGCCACCTCGCCGAGCCCACCGACCGGCATGCCGAGCAGCGCTGCGCGCTCGACCAGCTCGCCGATCCGACGACCGCGCACCACCGTTTCCAGCGCCGACCACAGCGACTCGACATCGGTGGGCTCCGGCAGCGGCACGCCGTCGAGCCACGCGGGCAGGCTGTCGACGTCGCTGCCTCGGGCCAGGGACAGCGCCAGCCAACCGTCCACGCCCTGCAACAGACGGGTCGCGACGCCGCAGCTGACCGCCCCCTGCCGGGACAGGCCGGCGAGCGCAGCGCGCTCGCCCAGGAGTGCGAGGCCATCGAGCGCGACGAGGCGACCATTGCGTTCGGTCACGTCCCGGATCGTCGCCGCTGCCGCTTCGGCCAGCTCGATCACCGCGCACGGCACATCGAGCGCCGGACCGTCGGGGCGTCCCGACAGGCCAGCGGCGCCGGATGCCGCCCAACGTGCCGAGACCGCACCGACGTCGTGATCACGATCGTCGGGGCGCCCGGACACGCCGTCAACCTACTGTCGGCCGATCAACCGGACGCGATGAACTGGTAGTGCCACTGTTCGACGGGACCGTCATCGACGAGCACGTAGCTTCCACCTTCGACGTCGATCTCGAACGGCGGTGGGTACGTTGCCGCCCGACCGATCGAGGGTCCGCCCTCGCACCACAGCAGCATCCGCTCGCCAGGTTCCACCCCGACAGCTTGCATCAGGGGCGGGCGCCGTAGGTCACGAGGGCCTTACGAAGTCGTCGGCCCGGTGTCGTCACCCCACAGGCCGGGCGAGGGTGACGCTTCCGATGCTCAGCGTCTTGGCCCCGACCATCGCCGCAACCTCGCACACGACCCCGTGCTGATCGTCGCGCACGACCTCGGCGCGGACGACCACCGGTCCGGCCTCGGTCTGGCTGAGGTACTGCACCTCCAGGTCCGTGGCGACGAGCCCGGGGTCGAGCGATTCGCCCGCTGCCTGGAACAGCATCCCGTAGGCGCCGCCGAAGACGGTGCCGAAGCTGTTGCGCGTGTACGCCGATGGTTGCATCTCGATCATGCCGGGCGCGGTGACCCGGGTGCCGAGGCGATACGCGAGACGCTCGAACCGAGGCGCAGCCGACGACTCCAGGCGTGACCGGGCCGGAGACGTCGACGGATCGTAGGTGGCCGACGCAACGGACGCCTCCGCCGGGATGCGCCCGAAGGTGAGCACCGCCGCTGCGATGCGCGGCATCGCGGTGCAGTCGCCATCGGTCGCCAGCGCGTCGAGGAGTTCGTCAGGGTTCGTGCTGCCGCCGTCGTGCACCGACGTACGGACGACGATCAGGTTGGAGCCGATCCGCACGAGCTGAGCGTCCGACACGAGCGTTCCCGATGCGGCACGCCCGGACGCGTGCAGCGTCAGCGCCGTCGTCGCCGTCCACCGCGGCTGCGAGGCCAGCAACGCCACCTGCGCCGCGTTGATGTCGACCAATGCGGACAAGAACCCGACCGCTGGCCGTCCGGTGCGGTCGAGCTTGGAGCGATCGAGGCTGGTGGCGCTGAGGGTGCGTGTCGGCGACAGGCGGTGCGTCACGATGCCGAGGTCGCGGAGCAGATGATCTTCCGGGGGGAACACGGGAACATCATCCATCGACGCACATAGTCTCGGGAGGATCGGACCGGCAACGATCACCTCCCGAGAACTGCTCGAGCTGCTCCGCTCGCCGTACAGCGACGAGCAGCTTGCCCGCGGTCTTGCCGCGGTGGTGGTCGAGGTCGGCGACGCCGCTGAGCTCGGCGGTGTTGCCGACGCAGGGTCGCTGCCGATCGTCGTGATCGGCGTCGGTCGCAGCGACCAGGATCCACCGGGGGTGTTCGACCTCGTGCTGGCCGACGACGATCCGCTGCTGGACGGCGTGCTGGCCACGGTGGAGCACAACCCGGTCGCGGCGAGATCGCTGGCGGTGCTGTTGCGTGCGACCACCGTGCTGGGGATCGATCACGCGCTGGCCGCCGAGTCGGCCGTGTACTCGACCCTGCAGGGCGGCGCCGAGTTCGCCAGGTGGCGGGCAGCGAGCACGCATCGGCCGCCAGCGCCGACGGATCGGCCGGCGGCGATCGCCTCCCGATCGGGCGACACGCTGCACATCGTGCTCGACCGGCCGGCGCGGCACAACGCGTTCGGGCGAGACATGCGCGACGCGGTGAGCGAAGCCCTGGCCCTCGCCGTCGCCGACGACTCGATCCAGCGGATCGAGCTGAGCGGCAACGGGCCGTCGTTCTGCAGCGGTGGCGACCTTGGTGAGTTCGGCACCTTCACCGACCCCGCCGACGCGCACGTGACGCGCCTGTCGCGCTCACCGGCTCGATTGATGGCGCGACTCGCTGAGCGCACCCACGCCCGCATCCACGGCGCATGCATGGGTGCGGGCATCGAGCTTCCGGCGTTCGCCGGTCATGTCAGCGCACACCCGGACAGCGCGATCGCGCTGCCCGAGCTGTCGCTCGGCCTGATCCCCGGCGCGGGTGGAACGGTCAGCATCACCCGCCGAGTGGGCCGTCAACGCTGCGCGCTGCTGGCCCTGTGCGGTCGTCCGATCAGCGCGTCGACAGCGCTCGAGTGGGGGCTGATCGACGAGATCAGTCCGACGATGGGAGTGGCTTCGCGTCCTTGAGCAACATCGGCTCGCGATCGACGCTGATCGTGCCGGCGCCCGGCTTGGTGATCAACAGCTCGAGGCCGAGATCGTCGTCGGCGTAGCGCTTGCCGATCGCCGTGCCCGTGGCGAGGTCCTCGTCGGGAGTCGCCTCGGGGTCACGCTGCTCGCTGGCCGGAAGCATCGGATGTCCACCACAGCGCAGATCGACGTCGTTCCCCGACGCACGCACCACGATGACCTCCGTCGCGCACACCGCGCTGCGCAACCTCGCTCCAGCCTTCAACTCCACGACACGCTCCAAGCGCCGGGCCACACTGTCGGGCCTTGCGATGGCACAGCGTATTCGCCGGCGTCGCCCGGGCCAGTGTCCCCGCCGGACGACTCCATCCACACGGCCGTCTCGGAGAGATCGCCGAACGGTCCGACGCCGGTGTCGAGCAACGCCCAGTCGTCGGCGCCGAGCTCGGCCAGTCGGGCAGCGACCCGGTCCAATGCCCGCGCATCGCACGAGCCCCCGGCCAGCTGGGCGCTGA
>JAOBWQ010000041.1 GCA_025463425.1 Ilumatobacteraceae bacterium
GGCTCGTCCCACGCCGCTTCTCCAGAGGGCCGCTTCGATGACGTCCTTCACCAGCAGCGTCGCCCCGAGCTCCGGCGCAAGCGATGTCGCGAGACTCGACTTGCCCGTTCCAGGCAGGCCGCTCACCACGATCAACCCGGGCCGCGGCACGCCCTCACACTGCCCGATTCCCGTCGCCACGTCCAGATAGCGATTGACAGATCTGGGCGATCACAGGCGAGGCAGTGGAACCGCGGTCGGATCTCCGATCGTCTACACATCGTGCGATTTCCTGCGATCTTGATCATCGTCGCGCTGACGTGCTCGTCGTGTGCGAGTTCGTCGTCTCGCGCTCCAGCGAGCACATCGCCGACCACGGTTCTCACCACGACATCGGCGACCGTGCCGACGGCGTCGACTGGCCTGAGCACGACCACGACGTCTCCGCCTTCGTTCTCTCCCGTCCAGGAAGCCTTTGCGGCGAGTTCATACGAGGATTCGTCGGGCGAGCACCTCCTTGTCAGCGGCCCATCGATCGTCGTCGAGTTCAGCGTCGAGGGAAGCCGCAACATCATCGGATGGACGGGCGGTTGCAACTCGCTCGGCACGACGTACACGATCAGGGACGGCCACCTCCGCCTCGACAAGGTCGTCGAATCCACGAGTGATCTGTGCGATCAGGCTTTGATGGATCAGGACGACCTGCTGAGCCGAGTTCTCGCGAATGCCCCCGAGGTCGAGATATCGGCGACGTCAATGCGACTCTCCGATTCGCGGGTCAGCATCACGTTCGCGCCGACGACGAAGGGTGCATCCAGCCTGACGCCGTAGCGGCGGCGCCGGTACGGGACGACGGCCGCTGGCATCAGGCAGGTCGGTGCGGTCGATCCGCCGTACTCTCCAGAACGTGAAGTGCTCGTGCTGCGGCGAGGAACGTGACGATTCGCTGGTGGCGTCGCTGAGAGCCGATCCGACCGTTCACGTCTGCCGCGATTGCATCGGCGGTCTCAACGAGCGAGCGGGCGGCATCGACGTGACTCCAACCCTTCCGGTCGCCGACATGGCCGATGCCATCCGCTTCTGCGAGTCGGCCGGCTTCGAGGTGCATGCCTATGACGACGGCTTCGCATTCGTGCACTTCAACGGGCAAAGCGTGTTCGACCTCGACCTGATCGCCGGGATGGATCCGACGACGAACCACGCTGGTTGCTACATCATCACCGCCGACGCCGATGCGTGGCACACACGGCTGGTCGCCGCAGGTCTGCCGGTCACAGCGATCGAGGATCGTCCGTGGGGAATGCGGGAGTTCACGTTGACCGGCCCGGCCGGCAGCAACATTCGCATCGGCAGTACGGCTTCGCCCCCGTCCTAGGCCGAGCGCCGAATGGTGGCGGACGGACCGTCGGCTGTGTGCAATCCTGGCCCGATCGCCCTGACCATCGAACCGCTGGATTGGCCGGAGAACGCGGACGCTGTCGTCGCGTTCCTGAGCGCGCACGAGTGGCCGTACCACGGCGTCCCCAATCTGACGCCTGACGATGCCGCCGCCGTACGTGTGGCCGGCGGCGCCATCGCCTCGTTCTGGATTCGCGACGATGACGAAGTCATTGGGCTGGTCCGGCTCCTCGACCTCGACGACGTCGACGACGGGAGCCCGAGGTTCGACCTCCGGATCGCCACGATGCACCGGGGTCGCGGCGTTGGTCGCTTTGCCGTTCAGTGGCTGACGGACCATCTCTTCCGCATCTACGACAGCGTCCACCGCATCGAGGCCACGACGCGGTCGGACAACATGGCGATGCAAGCCGTGTTCGCCCGATCCGGATATCGCCAGGAAGGCCGCTTCGTCGAGGCCTGGAAGAGCGCGGACGGCACGTGGTTGGACACCCTGGTGTATGCGATCCTTCGTCACGAGTTCGTTTCGGCACAAGCCTGACGATTGGTCAGGCGGGCGGGGTCTCCACGACGGCGATGTGGTTGCCGTCCGGGTCGCTGAGCATGAACAGCAGGGGGGCGCCCGGCGTCTGCATCGGCGGCATGTCGATCGCCACGCCGAGTGCCTGGAGACGGCCGAACTCGCCCATGACGTCGGATGAGTCGATGCCGATCGAGCCGCCGCCGGGCTGGTTACCCATCGGTGGGTTGAGCGACAGACGGCCGTTGGAGCCGGGAGGCGCCACCTCGAGCCAGCGGTTCTCGCCGTTCTCGCCGAAGCGGACATCGGCGCAGACTTGGAAGCCGAGCTTCTCGCAGTACCAAGCGGTCGCTGCGTCGACATCGGAGACGGTGAACATCGTGACCCCGATGTTGGTGAGTGTGGATGCGGTTGGAGTGTTGTCAGCCATGCATTGATCGACGTCGCCGGCAGGGCGAACTCATCGGTGCGCGACGAGAGTTCATGATCGGCAGAGCTGGACGCGCCGGCGCGCGCCGGCTCGACGGTCGTCAGCGGTGCGGATACCTGAGGTCGCCACGGTCACGGGCGTCGAGGACGTACGACGCCAACACATCGGGCGAGTCGACAGCCTCACGGAAGACGTGTCGATCTGCACAGGGTCGGCGGGTGAACTCGTCATGCATGTGCCGCGCCGCCGCCTCGTTGGTGAAACCGTGGTTCTTTCGATGGAGGACCCGCTGCACGCAGATCTCAGCGGGAGGGAGCAACACTGCGTAGTCGAGGGCTGCAAGGCCGGTTGCGGCGAGGAACTCGTCGAGGAACCACGAGCCGATCACGCCGTCGAACACGGTGTGGAAGCCGCCGTGCGCGAACCGGCCGGCAGTCGCGCCGGCGGCCCGAGTGACGACCGTGTTCTGGGCGTTCGACTCCGACAGCCACGGTTCGATCGCACCGCTGCGCAGGAATCGAAAGAACGCGTCGCCCTCGACGAGCACGCTGGGACTCATCCGCAGAGCGATCAGCTCGGTCAAGGTCGACTTCCCTGCGCCGGGCGGACCGGTGACGACCAGCAACGAGCCCATGCGCCCATTGTGCCCAACCCTGTCACACTCCACCGGCCACGTTTCCGCGGTGGCGGATCACGGGCGCGGAAGGTGGCCCGTGTCGTTGAACGCGATCAGGCGGGTCGGCTCATCCGTTCGGTAGCGCACGATCGTCAACGCACCGTTGGCGGAGTTGAGGCGAGTCCATGCCGCCGACGGGGCGCCGAGGGCATCACGGACGAACCAGCCGATCACGAAGTTGTGGGTGACGACGAGCAGCTGTCGATCCGAACCCACCCCTCGCCCCAATGCGGCGATGGACCCATCGAGACTTCGCCCGTCCACGTCGCGTTCGTCGGCGGGCACAGCGTCCAGGAATGCAAGCAGGTTCGCTGACATGCCCGAGACATCGGTCGGGATCGGCGTGCGATCGTCGGCGTGCTGGCTGTGCTCGGGTTCACAGCCACTCAGGGACCGCGCAACGATCACGGCTGTCTCCCGGGCTCGCCTTCGCGAGCTGTGGAGGATCGCATCGAAGCGGACGCTCTGCAGCCGCAGCCCGATCGCGTGAGCCTCTGCGCGGCCACGCTCGGTCAGGCCCGGATCGGCATCTCCTGTCTCGTCTGCCTGACCATGACGGACCAGATAGAGCGTGCTCTCCACGCGCCCATCCTCCCATCCGACGGCAGTGGAGATTTCTCACTCGATGATGTCGATCCTGAAGATCCTGTTCGTTGTCATGGTGCAGCCGGATCCACCGGCGGCGCGATCAGGAGCTCGACAACATGACCACCACGACGTCCACCACGACCATGACCAACACCTCCAACATGACCGACCCGACCAAGACGACCGATGCTCGGAGCCGTCTCCTGTGGCAGCCGGCGTTCGTCTGCGGTGCAGTTGCCGCCGTTGTCGCCACGGCTACCGCAGCCATCGCCCACGCTGCCGGTGTGTCGTTCGAGGCCGACGGCGAACCGATCCCGGTGACGGGCTTCGCGATGATGACCCTCCTCGGCGCACTCCTCGGGCTCGTCATCGCCGTGCTGTGCCGTCGTGCGGCGCATCCCCGGGCGGTGTTCGCCCGGATCACCGTCGCCCTGACGGCGATGTCGATCGTCCCCGACCTGACGATGTCGTTCGACGCGGCCAGCAGGATCATGCTCGTGCTCATCCACGTGACCGCCGCGGCGATCGTGGTCCCCGTCCTGGCCCGGCGCCTGCCCGTCAGATGACTCGCGCGGCGAGGTGTGCTTCCGTGGCGGCATCGGCGGGGAAGAACATCTCGACGGTCAGCTCGGCGAGGGTGATGTCGGACGGCGTGCCGAAGGTTGCCATCGCAGTGACGAAGGAGAGGTCGGTGCCCCGATGCTCGACGATCCACGGGACGATCGGGTCGCTGGACGTCGTGTGCAGTCGCGACCATGTCGAACGGGGAGCGATGCCGGGCCAGCCGGACACCTCGTCCGCAAGTGACAGCAGTTCTGCGGACCGTGTGCGCCGAACCGCCTCGTCGAGCTGGCGGAGCAGGTAACTGGACCAGTCGGTGAAGTTGCGGGTGCGCCTGGCGAACCCGTCGGGGTGGAGCGAGACGCGGAAGATGTTCGTCGGATCACCTCGAACTTCGGAGGAGATGCCGTCGGCAAGCCAGAGCGACGCCTCGTTGTAGAGCTGGACCGTCCACGTCCGATCGATGGCCACGGCAGGGCCCGGCTCATGTGCGTCGAGGAGTCGTTGGATCGACCGCCGGACCACGGCCAGCGATCCGTCATCGAGCGGTGTCTCGGTGAAGCGAGGAGCGTGGCCCGCGGCGAGCAACCAGTCGTTCTGCTCGCGCAGCGGAACTCCCAGCTGATCGCCGAGGACGCGGATCATCTCCGGGCTCGGGCGAGACTTGCCGAGCTCGACGAAGCTGAGGTGGCGCGGCGACACCCCGGCGTCGACTGCGAGGGCGAGCTGACTGCGTCGAGCGCTCAACCGCCGTTCCCGGATGAGCGGACCGACCCCACGGGCGTACGTTCTCGGTTGCACGGCTCGACGGTATCGGTGGCCCGAGCGTCGAGAGCCGAGTACCTCGCAGGTATTCGCAACGGCGGCCCGAACGGTTCATCGTGGACTACATGACCACCCAACATGACCACACCGCGATCGAACACGATCTCGCCGACTACTCGGCCCGTTTCGTCGAGCTCTGGAACGAACCCGATCTCGACGCACGGCGCTCCGCGGTCGAAGCCTTCTGGGCCACCGACGGCGCAAACTTCACACCGACGATCGAAGCGATCGGCCATGACGACATCGTGGCCCGCGTCACGCGCTCGTACGACAAGAACGTCGCGCCCGGCACCTTCCGCTTCCGTCAGCTCGGCACGGCGGTCATCCACCATGGCGACGTGGTGCGCTGGGAGATGGTCGAGACCGCGACCGGCCGAACCGCCCCGTGGGCATCGAGATCCTGGTGCTCGATGACGAGGGGCGGATCACCACCGACCACCAGTTCATCGTCGGCTGAGCGATCCGGTCAGCGGATCGAGCGCATCGGCGGGCGTTCGTCGAGGTTCAGCGGCTCGGCGACGCCGTTCGGGCGCAGCAGCGCGAGCTGGTCGCTGGCGAAGGCCTTGTCGGCACCCACCCGGGTCAGCAACGTGGCCAGCACCTCGGCCGCCTGGACGCCGAGCAGCTCGAGGGTGTGGTGGCGATGGTGGCGCTCGCCGACGTCGACCTGCGCGATGGCAGAGACGCCGAAGCGTTCGGCGACGTCGGCGAGCATCGCGATCTCGACCCCCCAGCCCTGCACGAAGGGGATCTGCTCCATCACCGTGCGCCGGCCGGCGAACTCGCCGCCCAACGGTTGGTGCAGCCCGGTCAACTCGGGGAGGAACAGGCTGAGCAACGGCCGCGCGACGAGCTCGGTGGTGCGCCCGCCCCCGCCCTGGTCGGTGGGACGGTGGTACGTGGCCTTGACCAGCGAAACATCGTCGGTGGTCAGCAAGGGCATCAGCAGACCGAGCACCCAGCTCGGTTCGACGGTGGTGACATCGCCGTCGCACCACACGATCAGGTCACCGGTGCTGGCGGCAAGCGTGGCCCACAGTGCGTTGCCCTTGCCGCGACCTTCGCCGTAGATGTCGTCGACCGTGTTGATCGAGACCACGGTCGCGCCGTTGGCGGCTGCGATCGCGGCGGTCGCGTCGGTGGAACGGTCGTCGAGCACGATCAGCTCGTCGACCAACCCGTGCTGGTCGATCAGCTCGGATCGCATCATGGCCACCAACGGCCCGATCGTCTCGGCTTCGTTCTTGCAGGGGATGCACACGCTGACCGTGCGGCCCCGCTTCGCCGCCAGCGCGTCGGCCATCGAGAACCTCGAGGCGTCGAAGGTGCGGACGGCACTCACGTGGCTGAGGGTAGATGCACTCATCGGCAATAACCTCCTCCTGCGTGGAACTGTTTGCCGTGGTCAACGCGTCGCCG
>JAOBWQ010000062.1 GCA_025463425.1 Ilumatobacteraceae bacterium
GCCGGGTCAACCAGATCAAGGCCGAGATCGAGAACACCGACAGCGACTGGGACCGTGAGAAGCTGCAGGAGCGTCTGGCCAAGCTGGCCGGCGGTGTTGCGGTCATCAAGGTCGGCGCCGCCACCGAAGTGGAGCTCAAGGAGAAGAAGCACCGCATCGAAGATGCTGTTTCGGCAACTCGGGCCGCCATCGAAGAGGGCGTCGTCGCCGGCGGCGGCACTGCGCTCGTGCGCAGCCGCAAGGCCGTCCAAGCAGTCGTCGACTCGCTCGAGGGCGACGAGGCCACTGGGGCCAAGATCGTCTGGGAAGCGCTCGTCGCCCCGCTCAGCACGATCGCCGACAACGCCGGCCTGCAGGGCGCAGTCGTCGTCCAGCACGTCGAGTCGTCCGAGGGCAACATCGGCCTCAACGCCGCCACTGGCGAGTACGAAGATCTGGTCAAGGCCGGCATCATCGACCCCGCCAAGGTGACCCGGGCCGCGTTGCAGAACGCCGCCTCGATCGCTGCACTGGTCCTCACCACCGAATGTCTCGTGGCCGACAAGCCCGAGAAGAAGTCGGCAATGCCTGGTGGCGGCGGCGGCATGGGTGGTATGGGCGGCATGGGTGGCATGGGAATGATGTAGTTCGCTCGCGAACTACCTCTGTCCAGCAACTGGAAGGGCCCCGGGCGATCGCTCGGGGCTCTTCGGTTTTTCCTGCCGGTAGCTTGTCGGGCGTGGCGACGGGTTCGGGCAAGCGTGCGTTCTGGATGCACCAGGCCGCTGAGTACATCATGGGCGCGGTCTTCGTTGCCCAGGGCCTGCAGAGCCCGACGCCCCTGGTCCCGAGCATCTGCGGCGGGCTGGTCATGCTCAACACGGCCTGCGCCAAGGGTCCGCTCTCGGCGTTCCGCGTCTTCGGCCGGCGGATGCACCGCCTGCTCGACGGCGTGGTCATCCTGGTCATCATCGCGATGACGGTCCAGCCGTTCATCACCGTCGACAGCAGCACCCGGCTGATCATGGCGGTGCTCACGTTCGCGATCGCCTTCATCTGGATCCAGAGCGACTTCTCCGAATCGGCCAAGGCTCAGCGCAAGCTCGACGCAGCGGCCGCCAAAACGGCCGCAGCAACAGCCACCTCGACGAGCAGCGAACCCGCCGCAGCAGCGCCACGTCCCCGGGCGGTGGTACGCCCGCCGGACGGCACGATGGCCGACACGGTCGGCCGCACCGCCGGACGTCTCGCCGGCAAGGGCGTCAACATGTACCGCGAGCAGTCGGCCAAGCGGCGAAAGAAGTAGCGCGGCCTAGCCTTCCGGTATGCCGTTCGAACGTCCAGCTCCTGATCTCACCAAGCTCCTCGCCGCGTGGCACTCGTTCGAGCGGGGCGAGGAGACGCCGGGCAAGGTGCTCGCCAACCTCAAGACGGCCGGCCTCGCCGACGTCCTCGACCAGCTGATCGAGACCGGCTGGGTGCCGGCCGTCCCGACCTCCTGATCGGCGACATCTGCGTCGTTGTCGTCACACATGTCGCCGGAGCGGCGACAACTGCTGCCTGCGTCGCGGCTGACCGAGGGTCTCGGACTACGCCGGGGGGCCGAACAGTCGGTGGAGCTGGGCACGGAACGCGTCGACGTCGACGTGGAGCCCGATCTCCCATGGGCCGAATCCGTCGGGCACGGTCTGGGTGGCGCCCGGATCGGCGCGGGCGAAGAACGGTGCTCGCCGGTCGACCACCGTGGCGCCCAATGCCGGCCCGGGCAGCACCTGCACGCCGAGGGGCAGGATGGGGCCTGTCACCATTGCCGGATGCACCGCCGTCATCACGGCGAGCGCATCGTGGCACGGGAACTCCTCCGGTGCGCAGAAGGTGCCACCGAAGCGGCCGTAGAACTCCAGGGGCACGTCGAGGAACTCACCGGCGGCCGTGTGATGACCGCGCACCAACGCGACCTCGGCGGCGGTGAACGTGGCGAGATGGGTGACGTCGAGGCCGACCAACAGCGGCGGCGTGGCCCAGTCGGCGAGCGCGACGACGTCGGCTGCGGTGGGATCGTGGGCGATGTTGGCCTCGCCCATCGGCAGCGCGTTGCCCTGCGTCAGCGCAGCGCCACCCATGATCACGAGTCGCTTGACCTTCGCGGCCCACGTCGGGTCGGCCTGGATCGCCGCGCCGATGTTGCTCAACGGTCCGATCGGTACGACGACGACCTCACCCGGGTGCTCGGCGACGATGCGCAGCAGCATCGAGACAGCGTGCTCGTCGACGACGCCGAAGGTGGCCTTCGGGCGATAGGTGTTGCCGAGCCCGTCGTCGCCATGGATGAAGGTGGCCGGGCGGATCTGCGGCGTCGGGCCGATGGCCGTGGCGTAGCCGGCCGCAACGGGCACGCCGGGCGCTCCAGCCGCCTCGAGGACCCTGCACACGTTGTCGGTGGCGAGACCCAGGTCGACGTTGCCGTGGACGGTCGTCACCGCGAGCAGCTCGACGTCAGGCGATGTCGCCGCCCACCAGATGGCCACGGCATCGTCGACACCGCCATCGGTGTCGATGATCATGCGGGTCCGCTCGATGGCCGGTGCATCCATGGCTCGACCGTAGCCTGGCCGTCGATGAACGAGCCGTCCGACGCCCCGGCTGTGTCGGCCCGACCCACGTCACCGCTCGAGGCGCCGGTGGGGCGGGGGGACCAACGCATTCCGCGGCCGCTGACGTGGCGGATGGCCGACGACGAGCCGTGGGTGAGCCGTCGTCCACCGAGTGCCGTCGAGGTTGCCGAGGCCGTCCACGCGGCCCGCCTCGACCTCCTCCCGATCGCACCGACGTTCTCCGATGCGCGCCCGTCGGCGGTGCTGATCGCGCTGGCCGACGGCCCCGAAGGTGCCGAGGTGCTGCTGACGAAGCGGTCGAAGGCCCTGCGCAACCACGGCGGTGAGATCAGCTTCCCCGGGGGTCGGATCGATCCGGGTGAGACCCCCGTCGAGACGGCACTGCGCGAGGCGCGTGAGGAGGTCGGGCTCGACCCCCAGCTGGTCGAGGTGCGCGGCCAGCTCAGCCATCTGTCCACGGTGGTCAGCCGCAGTTACATCGTGCCGATCGTCGGCGTGCTGACGGAACATCCGGCGCTGGAGCCGCACGAGCTCGAGGTTGCGCGCATCCTCTGGGTGCCGCTCGCCGATCTGGTTCGCCCGCTGACGTTCCGCGAGGAGTGGTGGGGCACCCCGCCGCTCGACCGTCGGATGACGTTCTTCGAGCTCGAGGACGAGACGGTCTGGGGTGCCACCGCACACATGTTGCGCGAGCTGCTGGGGC
>JAOBWQ010000084.1 GCA_025463425.1 Ilumatobacteraceae bacterium
CGCGACCAGACCGCCGAGCCACAGGGCCATCGCCGACACGTGCACGGTCGTTGCGAGCACTCCGACAGCGATCCACCGCCCCGTCGCGCCATGCCCGCCGTAGGCAGACACCACCCCGGTGGTCACCAGGCCGGCGAGCGCAATCGCCCGCCACCACCACGTCCGTCGGTCGGCGAGCGTGATCAACAGTGCGGCACCGAGCACTGCGACGATCGCGGCGCGGATCACCCACGCCGTACCGATCCGCGAGTCGAAGGCCGCGCTCCACGCGTCCGCCTCGACGACGACCGACAGCGATCGCCCGGTCGCGTACCCGACCTCCAGCGGGAGCTGCAGCAGCCCGGCCACCGCACCGGCGCCCGCCATCACGGCGACGGCCCGGCGCAGGCGGCGGCTGTCGTCGACGACTGCGCACCCGGTGGCGATCAGCACACCGAACACGATCGCGATCGCGGCGATGATCACCCCACGAGTGATCGCCAGCCCGACGGACGCGACGCGGCTCGTGTGGTCGCGATCGATGATCTCGTTGAGGACGCCGGCCTGCAGGCTGGCGATCTTGCCGACCTGGAACGTGAACGCGCCCTGCACGGGATGCGAGTCGGCCGACACGACCTGCCAGTCGACGACGTACGACCCCTTGCCGAGCGCGGGCAGGAGGACGACGACCGCTTTGTCGTCGCCGGCCGGATGACGGGCGGTGGGCACCTCGACCGAGTTGCCGCCGCCGTCGAACAGCCGCACCGCGCCGAGGCTGATCTCCACCGGTTCGTTGAAGGTCAGCGTCACCTCGCTGGGCGACGCATCCAACACGGCGCCGGCCGACGGCGAGGTGGTCAGCAGTTGGGCGTGGGCGAGCGCGGCACCGGGGAGCGCCAGCAGCGCCAGCAGGGCTGCCAGCGCAGCAGCAACCGCCACCTTCCAACGGGTGATCACGCAGGGACCTCGTTCGTCGACGCCGGAACTGACCGACCCGTCGGTGGTTCGGTGGGCCCGAGCACGCCGACGAGCGCCGAGCCGACCACACCCAGGCACAACGCGATCGCGACATCCGCGGCGATCCGCTGGCCGACCGCTGGCATCCAACCCGCGAGCAGATCGTGCTCGAACACCTCGAGGCGCGTCGCCGCAAGCGCCAGCCCGCCCGCCGCAGCAACCGCCGACATGATCGGCCGCCGGATGACCAGCGCCACGAGCGCCGCAACGATGACGACGCCGCCGAGCACGGCTCGGGTCGGGCTCGCACCCTGGCCGAGCAGCGCTGCCACCGTGCCCGCCACTGCACCGACGGCGAGGAATCGATCCGTGCCCGGCACCAGGACGAAGATCGCCGCGACACAGAGGCCGAACAGCGAGGCCGCGCCGAGCCACACGTACCGGTGCGGCGGCGGCAGCCAGGTGACCCGCACGAGCGCGGTGACGGGGCGACCGTCGACGACGAGATCGATGTGGTTCTCCGGGAAGATCACTCGCTCGACGTCCGGAGCGGCCAGCACGTCGGCACGCGGGGTCGTGCTCATCCAGTGCGCGCGGTGGTCGTGCCAGCGGATCGTCGAGCCGCTGGCGACCTGGGTCCAGTGCGGCGTGGCCGTGGCCGACGCCGTCGCAGGTGGGTTGGTCGAGGCGAACCGGTCGAGGTTCAGGAAGTGCGCCGGGGAGTTGACGTTCTCGGCGACGCCATTGGAGTCCAGGCGCAGGTACGGCTCGCCCTCGTAGCCGAGCACCAGCACGCTCGATGCTGTCGTGCGGTGCAGCTCCAGTCGATTGCCGAGCTCCACGATGCGCAGGACGATACCGCTCGGATCGCCGTCGTAGCCGGTGATCTGGATCCGGTAGTCACTGCTGTTGCCACCGGTGCCGTTGTGCGCCAGCGCTGCGCCGGCCGGCGCGAGGGCGCATGCTGTTGCGGTGGCCATGAGCATCACCACCCGGGTGACGGTGGGTCGGGCCAGACGCATACAGGTCAGCAGTCGCTACTCGTCGCCCCGAAGTTCCGCGACCGACGGGACCGCACGAGATACCCCGGCAGTGGATACCAGACGGTCAGTGGCTGCCGCTGGCGGCACCGAGGCCACCGGTGGCGTTCAGCCGTGCGTGCGCACGGGCGAGTGCGCCTTCCGCGTCTGCGCTGCCTTCGCGAGCCAGCAGCTCTTCGGCGCGCTCTTTGGCCTTCAATGCCCGAGCACGGTCGATCTGCTCGGACAGCTCGGCGACATCGGAGAGGATGTTGACCTTGTTGTTGCTGACTTCGACGAAGCCGCCGTGGACGGCGACGTCGGTGATCGTGCCATCGGCGAGGTACACGCGGGTGTGGTTCTCGGTCAGCGCGCCGAGGAACGGCGCGTGACCGGGCAAGAACGCGATCTCACCACTGTCGAGGATGCGGGTGATGACCTGCGTTGCCTCGCCGGTGAAGAGCACCTTCTCCGGCGAGACCACACTGACGGTCATCGTGGCGCCGGCCATGATCAGGCAGCGCCTTCCTGCAGGGCCTTCGCCTTCGCGAGCACCTGCTCGACGCCGCCGACGTTGAGGAACGCTTGCTCGGGAACTTCGTCGAGGTCACCCTTGACGATGGCCTCGAAGCTCTCGACGGTCTCGGCCACGGGCACGGTCTCGCCGCTGACGCCGGTGAAGACCTCGGCCACGTAGAAGGGCTGGCTCAAGAATCGCTGCACCTTGCGGGCACGCGAGACCGTGAGGCGATCCTCTTCGGACAGCTCGTCGAGACCGAGGATGGCGATGATGTCCTGCAGCTCCTTGTAGCGCTGGAGGATCTCCTGCACCGAGCGGGCGACGTTGTAGTGACGATCGCCGACGACCTCGGGCTGGAGGATGGTCGAGGTCGACGACAGCGGGTCCACAGCCGGGTAGATGCCGAGCGAGGCGATCTGACGGCTGAGCTCGGTGGTTGCATCGAGGAAGGTGAACGTGGTGAACGGCGCCGGGTCGGTGTAGTCGTCGGCGGGCACGTACACGGCCTGCAGCGACGTGATCGAACGGCCACGGGTCGAGGTGATCCGCTCCTGGAGGGCACCCATCTCGTCGGCCAGCGTGGGCTGGTAGCCCACGGCAGAGGGCATGCGGCCGAGGAGGGTCGATACCTCGGAGCCGGCCTGCACGAAGCGAAAGATGTTGTCCACGAACAGCAGCACGTCCTGGTTCTGGACGTCGCGGAAGTACTCCGCCATCGTCAGCGCCGAGAGGGCCACGCGCAGCCGGACTCCCGGCGGCTCGTCCATCTGGCCGAAGACCA
>JAOBWQ010000103.1 GCA_025463425.1 Ilumatobacteraceae bacterium
AGCTCCGACGCATCTGGGGGAATAACCCAGTGCCTAGCGTCGGGTCCTGCTCTTCATTTGTTAACCATTTGGTCGACGACAACAGAAGTGTTCGCCGACCGGAATTGACAAGCAGCTCCATCGCAAATGCGATGTGCTGCCCGCACTATCGTTCAGTCTTCTCTTCCGTTTTCAAGGAGCCGTAGCTCTGCGACACTCGGCTTCGAGGCTGCCTTGCGGCGTCTCAGTGGCGTTGGTGTCGCGTCCGGTGCGTTTCCGCTGTCCGGAGCGAGGCGAAACACTATCCACCTGGTGGGGTCCCGACAACCCCTCGGTCAAGAAATTTCGACGAGGTGGTGGTTGGCCTTCCCCTTGCGGAGCAGGAGGTACCTCCCGTGGAGCAGCGCGATGTCGCTGAGCTGGGCGTTCTCGTCCAACTGGACGCCGTTCGCGCGGTACCCCTTCTGCTGCAGCGTGCGTCGCGCCTCGCTCTTCGAGGACGCCAAACCGGTGTCGACGAGGGTGCCGAGCAGATCATCGAGCTGAGCGGACTGCATCGCCGACGAAGGCACCTCCCGTGCCACAACGACCAATGCCGCCTCCGACGCCTGGGTCGGGTCAGCACCGAACAGCACGGCGGCCGCTTCGTCGGCGGCGTCGGCGGCCTCGGGACCGTGCACCATCACCGTGAGCTCGCGGGCCAGCTCGCGCTGGGCGAGCCGCTTCTCCGGCGCTTCGGCGTGGGCCTCCACGGTGGCACGCACGTCCTCGAGCGGGCGCAGCGAGAACATCTCCAGGTAGCGGGCGACCATGACGTCGTCGACCTGGATCCAGAACTGCCGGAACGCATACGGCGAGGTCTTGTCCGGATCGAGCCACACCGCGCCATCGACGGACTTGCCGAACTTGGTGCCGTCAGCCTTGGTGACGAGCGGGTGGGTGATCGCGTGGGCTGATTTGCCGAGACCGCGGCGGATCAGGTCCACCCCGGCCACGATGTTCCCCCATTGATCAGAACCGCCGGCCTGGAGCTCGACACCGTGGTGCTCGTAGAGGTGTCGGAAGTCGTTGGCCTGCAGCAGCGAATAGCTGAACTCGGTGAACGACAGGCCGTTGTCCGAGTCGAGGCGGCTGCGCACGGAGTCCTTGGCCAACATCTGGTTGACCGTGACGAACTTGCCGACGTCGCGCAGGAAGTCGAGCAGGTGCACCGGCTCGGTCCAGTCGGCGTTGTTGACCAGCACGGCCTGGGCGGTGCCGGGCGTGAAGTCGAGCAGGCGCTGCAGCTGGAGCTCGATGCGCGAGACGTTGTGACGCAACGTGTCGAGATCGAGCAGGTTGCGTTCGTCGCTGCGACCCGACGGATCGCCGACCATTCCGGTGGCGCCGCCGGCCAGTGGGTACGGCTTGTGCCCGGCCATCTGGAATCGACGCAGGAACAACTGACCGACGAGATGGCCGACGTGCAGGGAATCCGCGGTGGGATCGAAGCCGACGTACAGCGACATCGGCCCCGACGCGAGACGGGTCTCGAGGTTGGCGCGATCGGTGGTGTCGTGGATCAGCCCACGCGCGGTGAGGTCGGCGAGCAGATCGGTCGAGGCACGGTCCATAGCCCGACCATGTTGCCAGCTCGGGCCCCACTTCCCTCGGCCGATTCGGGCGAGCGCACTAGGTTTGGCGCCGATGCATCACGCCCTGTCTCTCCCCCCGTTCGGCGCACTGTCGGACCCCCACGTCGTCGCCGAGATCGCCGTTGCCGCCGAAGAGACCGGTTGGGACGCCGTATTCGTCTGGGATCACCTCCTGCGGCCGGTGGAGCAGGCCACGCTCATCGCCGACCCGTGGGTGACGCTGACCGCGATCGCGATGCGGACGAGTCGGGTGAAGATCGGGCCGATGGTGACGCCGATCGCGCGTCGCCGGCCGTTGAAGCTGGCCCGTGAGATCGCCACCCTCGACATGGCGTCACGGGGGCGGCTGATCCTCGGCCTCGGCCTCGGCGTCGATTCCGGCGGCGAGCTGACGCGCACGGCCGAGGAGCTGGACCCGAAGGTGCGTGGCTCGATGCTCGAAGAAGGCGTGCGGCTGCTCGACCACATGTTGCGCGGCGAGCACGTCGAGCACCATGGCACGCACTTCATGGTCGACGGCATCACCCTGGCGCCGACCGGGATGCAGACGCCTCGCGTGCCGTTCTGGTTGGCCACGCGCGGCGACAACCTGGCGCCGGTGCGGCGTGCGGCGCGCTACGAGGGCCTCTGCCCGACCGTGATCAGCCCCGACCGCCTCGGCGAGCTGGTGGAGTTCGTCGGCAAGGAGCGTGGCTCGCTCGACGGCTACGACTTCGCGGTCATGACGACGCCGGACCATCCGATCGAGGCGTACGAGGCCAAGGGCGCGACGTGGGCGATCCACGAGATGAAGCCGCACCACACGGTGGACGAGATCATGCAGGTCATCGCGACCGAGCTCGGCTGAGCCGACGGCGATGTCTGGGTCCAAGCAGTTCTCCGTCGAGCAGGCACTCACGGCGCAGGCCGAGTCGTGTGCCCTGGCTGGCTCGCCGCTGTACGCCACGCTCCTCCAAGGACTCGTTGCGGACCATCGGGCCGGAGGGCTCTCTGCGACGCTCCTGGAGGGCGTCAGCGAGCAACCGGTGCACGACGCGCTGCCGTTGCGATACCTCGCGACCGCGCACCGGCTCGCGCTGAGTGGTGCGGCCCCGGATCTCGCCGCGCACTACCCCTCGTGCGGCGGGCAATGGACCGGCGACACCGCCGTGGTCGACGCCTTCTTGCACACAGCCGCCGCGAACCGGGACGAGTTCGTTGCCGGCCTCCGCCGCAACGTGCAGACCAACGAGGTCGGTCGCGCCGCTGTCCTCGCGTCGGGCTTCGCGTGCATCGCACGGCGCTTCGGGCTCCCGATCGACCAGATCGAGGTCGGCGCGTCGGCGGGTCTGCTGTCGCGATGGGACCACTTCGGTTACGACGCCGGCAGATCGCGCTGCGGTGATCCGACCAGCCCATTGCAGTTCGGCACGGAGTGGTGGGCGGGCGAGCCGGCCGACCTCTCCGGTGACCCTGCGGTCATTCGGCGTCGCGCCAGCGACATCACTCCGATCGACATCAGCACCGACGTCGGCCGGACGACGATGGTCTCGTTCGTCTGGCCCGATCAGCTCGCCCGGGTGCGCCGTCTGCAGACGGCGATCGAGATCGCCCGGGCAGCGCCACTCCAGATCGATCGCGCCGACGCCGGCGACTGGCTCGCCGAACAGCTCACGGCGGGCCTCGCTCCCGATGCAGTGACG
>JAOBWQ010000315.1 GCA_025463425.1 Ilumatobacteraceae bacterium
GCTCATGTACACCGGGCGGTCGAAGATCATGGTCTTCCACGGCGGCTACCACGGCGGCGTCCTCTACTTCGCCAGTGGCGCCGCTCCGTGGAACGCGCCGTACGACTTCGTCGTCGCGCCGTACAACGACACGCCCGGCACCCTCGCGCTCATCGATCAACATGCCGGCGAGTTGGCCGCAGTGATCGTCGAGCCGATGCTCGGGTCCGGCGGATGCATCCCGTCTGCTCCCGGCTTCCTGGCCGACACCTTCGCCGCCGCCCGAGCCGTGGGCGCGGTCTGCATCGCCGACGAGGTGATGACCTCGCGGCACGGTTCCAGCGGCCTCGCCGATCTCCTCGGAGCGAAGGCCGACATCACCACCTACGGCAAGTACATCGGTGGTGGCTTCTCGTTCGGCGCCTTCGGCGGCACGGCCGAACTGCTCGACCAGTTCGACGGCGAGCGTCCGCAGAGTCCCGGACGACGCGTGATCAGCCATGCGGGAACGTTCAACAACAACATCGCGACGATGGCCGCCGGCGAGGTCGTGCTCGGCGAGGTGTTCACCGCCGACGCCGCGGTCGCGCACACAGCTCGCGGCGAGGAGCTCCGTGGTCACGTCGCATCCGTGCTCGGGCGACATCATCTGCCGGTCAGTGTCAGCGGGTTCGGCTCGATGATGTCGCTCCATGCGCTGGCCGAACCTCCACGCACTCCAGCCGATGCTGCAGGGCGCGACGACGTGCTCCAGGAACTCCTGTTCCTCGGCCTGTACCAACGCGGGATCTACACCGCGGCACGCGGGATGATCAACCTCAGCCTGGCTGTCACCGACGATCAACTCTCGATCGCGTTGGACGCACTCGACGACTGCCTGGGCGAGCTGGCGACGTGACCGACCGCAGCGGCGCTGGCCACACACTCGTCGTCGTGGTCCACCCGGTGCAGACCAGCTTCACCCACGCGATGGCCGCGGCTGCGACGCGCGGCCTCGAGCGAGCCGGACGGACGGTGACGACGCTCGACCTGTATGCGATGGGCTTCCAGCCGGCGATGACCGAGGCGGAGCGGCACGCGTACCACGGCGACGAACCCGTCGTGGACCCACTCGTCGCCGAGTCGGTGGCCGCCGTCCGTGCTGCGGACATGCTGGTGTTCGTCTACCCGACGTGGTGGAGCGGCCTACCCGCGATGCTGAAGGGCTGGCTGGAGAAGACGATGGTGCCGGGTCTGGCGTTCGTGTTCGACGCCACGGGCAAGGTACGACCCGGGCTGCAGAGCGTGCAGTCGATCGTCGGCATCAGCACCTACGGATCGGCGCGCAGCTACGTGCACGCCGTCAACGACAACGGGCGGCGGATCCTCCTGCGTGCTCTGCGGTTGAACACGGGTTGGCGGACCCGACGCACCTGGCTGCCGCTGTACCGCTCCGACCGGGCGACGGCCGAAGAACGCGAGGCGTTCCTGGTTCGCATCGAGCGCGAGATGGCGGTGACATGAGGACGCTGGTGATCTTCTGCCATCCCAACTCTGAATCGTTCGTCGCAGCGGCGCGTGACGCGGCGGTGGCCGGACTCCGTGCCGGCGGCCACGACGTGCGGCTCACGGACCTGTACGCGTCGGGGTTCGATCCCGTCCTCTCCGCCACCGACTTCGCCGCCCACCGCTCGACGCCAGGCACCAAGACCGACATCGCCGGCCACGTCGCCGACCTCCTGTGGTGCGAATCGCTGGTGCTGATCTACCCGACCTGGTGGGCCGCGCAGCCGGCGATGCTGAAGGGCTGGATCGACCGGGTGTGGGTGGACGGCGTGGCGTGGACCATGCCCGCCGGCACGACCAGCGTGCGCGCCGGTTTGCGCAACGTCCGCCGGATCACCGTGGTCACGACGCACGGATCGTCGAAGTTCGTCAACGCGCTCGAGGGTGAGGCCGGCAAGCGCACGGTGACCCGTGCCCTCCGCCTGCTGTGCAGCCGGACATGCAGGACGCGCTGGATCGCGCTCTACACCGTCGATCGATCGTCTGTCGCCCAGCGGACGACGTTCCTCGACCGGGTCAGACGCGAGCTCGCCCGCTGACGGCCACGGCCACCTGCGCGGCGACGCCGGCGTTGTTCTCGGCGAGGGCGAGGTTCGCCGGCAGGCTGCGTCCGGCAGTCGCCTCGGAGATCCGGCCGAGCAC
This sequence comes from Ilumatobacteraceae bacterium, assembly GCA_025463425.1. Taxonomy (GTDB): domain Bacteria; phylum Actinomycetota; class Acidimicrobiia; order Acidimicrobiales; family Ilumatobacteraceae; genus WLMZ01. Next base: position 2,167 of record JAOBWQ010000315.1, read on the forward strand.
GAACGGGGTGATGGCTGCGCCGGTGACGCCGGCCGCGTCGCAGTCGGCCAGCGCGGTCGCCAGGATCGCGTCGAGGTGGGTCGGGTCGAGCTCATCCGCCGCCGGGATCGGCACCGTCAGCAACAAGCCGCTGGCGGGGCGGCTGCGCGAGGCGAAGATCGCGGCGACCTCGTCGGCCGCATCGACGCGGTGAGGCACCTTCAGTCCCGAGCTGCGCGTGTAGAACGCCGGGAACCAATCGTGCTGCCAGCCGAGCACTGCGACGCCGACCGTCTCGAGGTACTCGAGGGTGCGGGCAAGGTCGAGGAACGCCTTGGCCCCGGCGCACACCGTGATGACCGGTTGGTGGGCCAACGCATCGAGATCGGCGGAGATGTCACCGGTGAGCTCCGAACCGCGGTGCACGCCGCCGATGCCACCCGTGGCGAACACCGACACGCCGGCGGCTGCAGCGAGCGCCACCGAGGCGGACACCGTCGTCGCCCCGAAGTCCCAGCCCTGCCCGATCGCAACGGCGAGATCGCGCTCGGCCAGCTTCCGCCCGGCGCCGAGGATCCGCTCGTGCTCGGTCGCCT
>JAOBWQ010000154.1 GCA_025463425.1 Ilumatobacteraceae bacterium
GCCGGCGATCACGGCTTCTGGCAGGGCGCTGTCCGTGACGCCGGCGACCCGATGTTCGACGCGTTGCGCGACGCAGTCGCTCGAGAGGAGTCGGTCACGATCGATCTCCTCTACGGAGATCACGAGGGCGGGCAACGGACGATCAGCCGGTTTGCGCTGATCCCCGCGAGCTCCGGACAGCGGATGGCCGTTGTGTCGAGGCACTGGAACCTGGACCGCTCCGACCCGCGCTGACACGCCACGCAGGGAATCGCTCAAGCGCGGGGGTGATCGCGCCGATGTCTCCACGAACCCACAGATGGGCTTTGGGTCTGGGACAGGACGACATCACATGGTTGCAGATGCATGCTCCGACCTCGTGGTCGGATCGGACCCTCCATGCCCGCGCGGTCGAACCGACTCCGGCTTCGGCCTCGTCGAGATCATCATGGCGGTCGTCATCATGTCGATCGTCATCGTGCCGACCCTCAACGCGGTCATCACTGCGGTGCGCGCGGGCACGACGAACACCGATCTGGCCGAGGTCCAGACCGTGCTCCAGAACGCTGCTGACCGGGTCAACCGGGTGACGCCGAAGACCTGCGACTACACCATCTACGCACAGGCGGCAGCGCAGACCGAAGGCTGGCTGCCGTCGACCACCACCGTCGTCCAGAAGTACTACACACCTGGCGCCACTGCCGCTGTGCCGGGGACGTGGACGGCGGGCGCCGCGCCCTACCCGGCGTGCCCAGGCGCTTCGGTCACGCCGTTGCTGGTCCAGATGGTGACGATCACCGTGAGAAGTCCCGACGGCAAGGTGACCAAGACCGTGCAGGTGGTGAAGAGCGATGTCTGATCCCCGTTCTGCGACTGCCCGCCACAAGGACGGCGGTTTCACGCTCATCGAGCTGCTGATCTCGATCGTGCTGACCGGCGTTCTCACGGCAGCGCTGTCATCCACGATCCTCGTCATCGTTCGTCAACAGGCGACGATCGCCGGCAGGTTCAACAACGCCCGCGCCGAGAACGGCGTCGGGTTCTGGATCCCGGCAGACCTGTCCTCGGCCGACCAGCCTGTCGACAACACGCCGACCAACACCCCGTGCTTCACGACCTGTCCGTCCGGCACGACCATCGTCGGCTCGAACGCGTTCCTGCTTGCCTGGAGCTCGCTGGTCCCGAACGGCGCCGGCACGGCGGCGGTCACCAAGCTGACCCGCGTCTCGTATCGTTATGCGCTCGTCGGCAAGGAGTACCAACTCATCCGCGTCCAGTGCGATCTGCTGGAGGGTGTGCAGACCTGCAAGTCCAACGTTGTCGCACACAACCTGGCCGGTCCGCCCGACGGCTCGACGTTTGTCGCGGGCACTGCCGTCCCGGACACCGTCATCAAGGTGACGGCACCACTCGACCCGGGCGGTACCGGCACGGCGTCGGCGACCACGAAGAACGCCCAGCGGGTGCTCGTCTCGATCAGTGGCGGTGGCACCGGCACCCGGGCATCCGGCGGCTCCGACACGATCACGCTCGGCGCCAGCGGCACGGACCGGGCGACGATCGCAGCCTCGAACACCCAGACCGCCCCGAACCTGGTCTCGGTGCGGTCGAAGTGCGGTGGGCTGATCACCCTCGTGGTCGACGAGTCGGCGTCGATCCTCCCGGCGGATTTCGCCCAGGTGAAGTCGGCCGTGGCCGATTTCGTGACGAGGTTCGCCGGCACGCCCGTGCGGCTCTCGATCGTGCCCTTCGACACCTATGCGACCGCGCTCGGAACGAGCAGCTCGAACTGGACGCCGTCGTACAACATGCTCGATCAGACCCAGGTCGACACCCTCCTCGGCCTCGTCAACTCGACGCTCCAGTCGTACTACGGCAACTCCTGGAACGGCCGAGGCAGCACGAACTGGGAGGACGCGCTCTACCACGTCTTCTACAAGGCCGACGGCACCGTCGCCGCCGACCTGCCCGACACCCTCGTGTTCTTCACCGATGGTGTTCCGACCATCGATCGTCTTGTCGTGAAGTCCAGCACTGCGTCGGCGACGCCGCCGGCCAAGCAGCCTGGTTACGACGACCCCGACGGCTACCAGTACTACCAGCAGTCGTTCAACCGGGCGAACCTCATCGCTTCGCAGTTCCGGGCCACGACGCAGTTCATCGGGGTGGGTGTCGGCACCTCGATCACCTCGAACCAGACGTGGGTCGATCCGTTTCCCGGCTACCACTACAACTACTCGCACAACTACCACTACACCTACACGCACAAGTACCACTACCTGTACACCCGAAGCTTCCACTACACATACAGCCACGGGTACCACTACACGTACACGCACAGCTACCACTACACGTACACGCACAAGTACAAGTTCGCCACGCTCAACCGCTTCTACCACATCGAGCGTGCCTTCAAGATCAGCGGTACGTCGCTCAGTCGCTATTACCACATCGAGAAGTTCGCCGGCGGAGCGTGGACCACGGACACCACGGCCACGGCGTCGACAGCTCTGGATAACTCGCATCGGGTTCGATTCACCGCACCGTTCAGCTTCGCGCGGGCGGTCACGACGACCTCGAACGCCATTGCGGACATGGCCACGAACTGGGCGACCGTGGCGTCGCCCACCACGACCAACCTGACGCTCTGGCAGGCACAATCCGACCAAGGCAGCCCATCGACGACGACCACGGATGGCTGGACAGAGTCGAGAACCATTTCGACGTCGGGCACCTACTGGGAGGACTACACCGCGGCGACGACGTCGACCACGCTCGGCACCGGGGTGCGTGTCAACTTCAGCACGCCCTACCTCCTCTCCGTCTCGGTGACTCCTTCGAGCGCCCCGACGACGGATGGGGCCACGTCGTGGTCGACGGTCACGGCCGGAACCACGAACACTGCGATCTTCGATGCGCAGGACAACGATGGCGCAGCGACGGACAGCACGGACGGCTGGACCACACCTGCGAAGACCTACATCTCCACCGGCAACTACGCCGACACCAACACCGACGGTTCGGGGTATGTCGCGAGCGATACCAGCTGGAGTGTGTCCGCCAAGCAGTACTCGGCGCCATTCACCGGTTCGGACACACCCGACACGGTCGGCTCCGGGTACAGCAGCTCCGATCCGAGTTGGGCGATCTCAGCGAAGCAGTACTCGGCGCCATACACCGCATACGACACCAACACGGATGGGTCCGGATATGTCAGCGGCGATCCCACGTGGAGCGTGTCGGCCAAGCAGTACACCGCACCGTTCACCACGTCTGACCCGTCGACGACGAGCTCCACCGGATACAGCAGCTCGGACCCCAGTTGGGTGCGGTCCAACGAATACACGGCTCCGTTCACCTACACCGCTACCGACACGGTCGGCGCCGGCTACAGCGTCACCGATCCAGCCTGGACGCGGTCAGCCAAGCAGTACTCGGCGCCATACACCGCCGCTGACGTGAACACGGATGGCACGGGCTACAGCAATACGGACCCCACGTGGAGCATCTCGGCCAAGCAGTACTCGGCGCCGTACACGGCCTACGACACCGGCACGAAGATCACCCACCAGGTGTCGTCGGACAAGATCCTGGCCCGACTGATCTCTGACTCCGACACCGGCGTGCCTGGCGTCAGCAGCGGGGGTAACTACACCAACGCGGCGGTCGCGAACATGTACGTCTTGCCTCAGTGGGACCAGTTCGCCGATGCCTTGAGGGCGATCGGCTTGGCCTCGTGCGGTGGCACCCTGACCCTCCAGACCAAGGTCGGTGCCGTCGCTGCGGCCGATCCGTTCAAGTACTCCAAGTACGCGGTGGTGAACTCTGCTGGCGTGACCCTGCCGCCGGACAGCCTGTCCGTCACCACCAGCTCGGCCAACCCGAGTGGCACGTTCGACCTGAACATCACCGATGGCACCTACGTGAACGTCGAGATCGAACCGGCCGACATGGGCAACTACACCGGTTACACGACCGGCACCTGGTCGTGCAAGGCCCTCGGTGTGGCGCGCTCGATCACGACCGTGCCCGTCACCGGAACGGTGTTCACCGGCTTCCGCGTCCGCGTCGCCGCCAACGAGGCCGTGTCCTGTACGCAGGCAATGACCCGATGAGCCAGGGATCGACGCCGGACCCGACGCGGCCAGGGGAACGTCAGCGGGACGAGGGCGCGGTCCTCGTGCTGGCCCTGGTCGTGGTGATCATCGCGACGCTGATCGTCACGCCGTTGCTGAAATACGCGGCGACGGTGACCCGCTCGAGCCGGATCGTCGACCAGCGCGTGCAGCGGCTCGAGGCCGTCAAGGGTGGGTTGCGCACGGCGCTCGCCGATCCGGTCGGGCTGTTCAACACCTGCCAGGGTGCTGGGCTCAACGGCAGCCCCGGAGTGCTGGCAAGTCCCCAACTCTCCGTTCCCGTGACGTCGAGCTGCTATTTGATGAGCACCAACTACACCGAGGACGTCACCAAGCGTCCGTACGGAGTGGCAGCGGTGCAGGTCGGCGCGACCCTGCCGAGCGCCTTCGCACCCGCACGAACCGACCTGTACGGCGGAACTGGTCCGGACGAGACCTCCTGGGAGACGAACGACACCAGCGTCACCCGGACCCAGGGGAAGATCTGGACGCCGAACCTGCCCGCGCACGCCTACACGCCGTGGAGCGCTGATCCGAAGGTGATGACGTACGGCGATCCGTGCCAGGTCTACTTCCCCGGGACCTACGTGGACCCGATCACCATCACCGGCACGACGCCGGTGTACTTCACGTCCGGCGTCTACTACTTCGAGAACACGGTGACGATCAGCGGCAGCGCCAACGTCGTCGTCGGAGCCGGTTCGACTGCTGGCTGCACCGACGACCAGAACGCCGCCTACGGCGTTGCCAACCCGCCGAAGACGCCGAACATCACCGGGGCCGGTGGCACGTTCGTGTTCGGCATGGCTGGCCGCTTGGTGGTCAACAACGCCACGGCGGGTACCGGACCGACGCTGGTGTTCAACCAGCGGTTCGTCGACCCCACCGACGCCAAGTCCGCGCCGTCGGCCGGCGTCAACATCATGACCGTGAACGGTGAGCTGCCGGGGTCCGACCTGACCGCAACGCTCGTCGACCTCAACCGCGACGGGCTTCTCTCGGTGCCCTTCTCGCTCGTGCCGACCACCGGCACGAACCTCGGTCCGGCCACCGCCGACAACTACCGCCCTTCCACACTCGTGCCACCCGACCCGTCGATCGTGCCGCAGCCGCCCGACACCAGTCCGGTCGTCGAGATCAACCTCACCAACGCAACACCGATCAAGGTGACGGTGCCGGGCTACGTCGACATCCCTCAGGGCCGGTTCGCCGTGGCGGTGCCCGCCGGGTCTGGGTACGGCGCCACCTCGTCGATCAACTTCAACGGCGGGCTCCTGGCACGGACGATCCAGATCCCCGGCGACATCCCCTCGTCGTTCGCCGTCGGCATCGCCTCCGTCGTGAGCCAGGTCGTGTTGCGCATCCTGACGGCCACGACCTCGGGCACACCGCTGGTCACGTCCAACGCGATCGTCCAGGTCAACCAGAACGGTGGATACGCGATCAACAGCTGGAACGTCGGCTGACGCGTTCCGGTCAGGCCAGGGGTTGGCGGGGGTACGGTACGAACCGTGTGCGGCCGCTTCGTCTCCACCAACTCCGCCGAGGAGATCGCCAACTACTTCGGCGCCAGCTTCGACGGTGAGGCACCGCCGGAGAACTTCAACGTCGCCCCGACCAATGACGTGCTGGCGGTGGTCAGCAGTGGCGGCGACGACCGGTCGCTGAAGGCCTTCCACTGGGGCCTCGTGCCGATCTGGGCCAAGGACGTCAAGATCGGGTCGTCGATGATCAACGCCCGTTCGGAGACCATCAACGAGAAGGCCGCCTTCAAGGGCGTGTTCAGGAAGTACCGCTGCATCATCCCGATGGCCGGGTTCTACGAGTGGCAGGCCGCACACGCAGACAGTCCCGTCAACGCGAAGGGCAAGCCGGTCAAACAGCCGATGTTCATCCACCGCGTCGACGGAGAGCCCCTCGCCGTCGCCGGGCTCTGGAGCGCGTGGCGGCCGAAGGACAGCGCCCCGGAGACGCCGTGGCTGCACACGTGCAGCGTCATCACGACCGCGGCGAACGAGACGATGGCGCCGGTGCACGACCGGATGCCTGTCATCCTGCCGGCGACGCTGTGGGCGCAGTGGCTCGATCCCGCCGAGAACGATCTCGACGCGTTGCTGGCGATGCTCGTGCCGGCCCCGGACTCGCTGCTGACGATGCACAAGGTCTCGACTGACGTCAACAACGTCCGCAACAACGGCGCCGAGCTGATCGCCCCGATCTGAGCGCCCCGTGGCGGGTGACGTCAGCGCTCGGGCACGCCGAACGTGTTGCCGAGGTTCGTCGTGCCGTGCTGGTCGATGATCATCGCCGTGCCCCACGCATCGTTGACCACGTAGCCGTGCGGGTAGGGATCGGTGGGATCGAGCACGTAGGTGCTGAACCCGGTGATCCACGCGCTGCCGCGCACTCTGGGCAGGATCGCCG